>CAYLJT010000116.1:0-13915 GCA_964383995.1 uncultured Polyangiaceae bacterium | reverse complement strand
CATCATGTGGAACGCAGAGCCCGTCGATGTGGGCATCTTCGCCTCCGTGCCGCGCTTCGGCGACCTCGGCGTGCACGCGGTCATCGACCTGCGCAGGCGCTTCACGCGGGCCGAGGTCGAGGCCGCGGCGCGCGCCGCGATGGACGCCTTTCCGGTCCTCGGCTGCACCTACCAAGCCCGCTTTTTCCGCGATGTCTGGCTACCCGCGCAGGACCCCATCGCGGACGCCGTGTTCGCCCCCGAAGGCGACCTCGACGAACAGACGCACCACTTTACCCACCACCCCATCGACCCCACCCGGGTTCCGCCGCTCAGGCTCGTGCTGCTGCAAAAGGCCGACGGTTGTCGCTTGATCGTCAGTCTCTCCCACATCGCGGTGGACGGCTCGGGCATGGCCGCCGTGGGCCACATCCTCGGATCTTCCCTGTACGGCCTGGCGCCCAGCCTACCCGTCGAACCGCGACGCGACCTGCTTCGGGCCCTCGACGGTCTCAAGTTCTACCACCTTCCCGTCCTTGTCCGAGACGCCGTCCGCACCCTCGCCCTGCCCTTGCGCACCTACGCCGCGGCGCGGCGCGAGCGGCCCTACCCGAGCGAGGCCTCGTTGCAGCCGACCACTCGCCAGTTGGTCTTCGAGGCGGCCGAGATCGAGGCGATCCGCGCACGCTGCGGGGGCCGCACCAGCGTCAACGACCTGCTCGTAGCGGCGGTCGCGCGGGTCGGCGCCTCACGCTCGAAGGGGGGCGCCGTCGCCGTCATGTACACCATGGATCTGCGGCGTTTTTCGCGCTCCCCTCACCTCTCCGCGGCCAACGCCTCCACCATCCTTACCACCCTCGTGCCACGCGACGCCACGCACAACCTGGCCACGGCAACGCGCGTCGTCGGCAAGCTGACCGCCGACCACCGCAATAGCCTCCTGGGCCCGGCGTTCGTCCTGCTCCCCCTGGCCTTGGCGGGCCTGACCCCCCACGCTCTCCTGCGGCGCATCGTGCCCGGCATCCACCCGGTTGCCGTCGATCTTCCCTTGCGCCGCGGCCTGGTGTTCACCAACGTGGGACGCATCGATCACGGCCTCGGCCCGATGAGCGACGACATCGAGAGCCTGCGCGTGGTAGGCCCCAACATGCGCGGCGTCGCGGTGCCTTCGATCGTCGCGTTCGGCCTCGGGGGCCGCCTGCATTTGGAGCTATTTGCGCCGCCGGGCCTGGGCGAGGCCGCCCTCGACGAGCTCGAGCACGAGCTCTACGCCGCCTTGGAGCACACGCCCTGACCCCCCCGGGCGCCGCGGTCGAGCCGATCCGCCGCGCGCTGTCTCAGACAACTTCCATCGCGCGCGGCAGGGCCCACGCACCCTCGTGCATGGGCCCCGGCGTCGACCCAGGCTCAGTATCCAGGTGCCGTGTAGCAAACGGTCAGCTTCGGGCGCGGCAAGAGGCCCGGCGCTTCGCTGCTGAGCGCGCCGGAGAGCTGCCCCGCGTCGTGCTCGAACAGCACGCCGTCATTGGCGATGGTGCCGTCCAGCCAACCCTGCACCAGGGACGCGGAGATCGCCCCCGTGCGCAGCCCCGGCTCGTTCAGGAAGGAGCCGAGCAGCGTCGGGTCGTAAGCGCCGCCGAAGTTCGACCAGGTTACGCTGCTGTCCGACCACGGCGCCAACACCTGATGCACGTTGATGGTCGCTACGCCCGTGCGTTGGCTCACCGCCAGGCTCACGCTCGCCGATTGCACGAGGGCCTGCGGTGGGAAGAACGAAACATCGAACTTGGCAAGCGAATGCCTGCGCCCAGCGGCGGAGACACCCATCACCAGCGAGCTCGTCGCGAAGTTGATGCTCGGCGCAGACTCCGACAACATGGCGTCCTCGGCGTCGCCGAAGGGCCCTCCGTGTTGGATCGGGATGCACGCGACGTCGCAGGCGTCGCCGTTCAGATCGCCGTCCAGATCGAGCTGGGAGGGGTTCGACACGGTCGGGCAATTGTCTCCGACATCGCAGTAACCATCGCCGTCGGTGTCCACGCTCGGCGTGCCTCCGCACACGCCTGCCGTGCACACGTCGTTGTCGGTGCACACATCGCCATCGTCGCACAACGTGCCGTCGGGCTGACCCGTGCAGCTCGTCGCGCTGGTCGGGATCGTGTAGGTAAACAGGGCGCCGCTATTGTTGGCGAAGGTGTCGTCTCCCCACGAGCCCAGCAGGCATTGATCGCCCTCCACGCTGATGGCATGGCCGCCAAACGCGAAGCCTACGCTGGACGTCGGCAGGAGCTTCGCGGACTCCACCCAAGAGGCCCCTTGCCGCAGGTAGAGGTAGGCCGCACCGGCGCCGTTCCCTACGTCGTCATCGCCCTGCGCGCCGATCACGATCGCATCGCCTTCCACCGACACGCCGGAGCCCAGTTGATCGAACGATTCGAGGCCTGGAGGCGCCGCCTTGAGCGACTGGCTCCACACCCCGCCCACGCGGTCGAAGATGTACGCAGCGCCCTGGAACGCAGCCGGATCGTAGGTGCGGAAGGTTCCGGTCACGAAGGTGTCGCCATCCAGATCGAGAGTGAAACCGAAGTTGCGCCCGCCCCCCGCATCGGAGGCGTACAACGTTTGACCGAGCGTCCAGGTGCCGCCGACCTTGTCGTAGGCGTGGATGGCCCCGGCGGAGGTACCAAAGGTCGCGTCGTTCGGCGCGCCTACCAAGAGCGTGTTGCCCTGGATGGCCACGCCAAAGCCAAAGCTACCCGACCCGGTGAGCGTCTGCGACAACGACCAGGTGGAGCCCGACCGTGTATAGACGAATGCGCTGTCCAAGGTAAGATCGCCGGCCACCAAGGTGTCGCCGTCCAGATCCATCGCGTCGTAGTCGCCACCGTTGCCGAAGTACGTCGACGTGCCCGTGATCTGCGCCTCTTCGACCCACGTACCGCCGACATTACGGTAGATGTAGACGCGCGTGCTGTACGGTGCGGCCACCGCGATGGTGTCCCCCGAAATCGCTACGGAGACGCCAAATCCGCTGCCCGCACCGCTCGGCGTAAGCTTCTGCGTCTGGGTCCACGAGCTGCCATCGTAGGTGAAGACGTAGGCCGCGTTTTGGTAGGTCGTACCGACGATCGCGGTGTTGCCGTCGGTGTCGATCTCGTAGCCGAAGCCCGAGTCGCTCTGCGCGTCCCCCGCGAGGATTTTGGCGTCCTCCGTGAGCACCAGGCCGAGCGCCTCTTTGGCGCTTGCGACCTGCTCCGACGTTCCGTCCCCATCCGCACTGTCTGCGCTCCCTGCACAGCCCCCCAACCCAATGATCGCTCCTAGAATCGCGCTGATGCGCCTGGCATTTTTCATCATACCTGGGGGTTGGCAACGGCGCTCACGATCCGTCACACCAGGCGCCCAAAAAAGGCGAGCTGTGGCGGGCTCGCCGGCAACTTCGTCTCGGACGGAGCCGCGGGGTCGCCACGGCATCCCGGGCTAGGCCGCGGGCGCTTGGGCGCTGGCGGTGAGATCGCTCAACAGATCATGCCAGATGTGTTTGGGGTTCTTTTCGATCTTCTTGACGGTGGCCTTCATGCGCTCGAGCACGGCGGGCTGCTCGTCGTCGTACACGTCGCCCTGCAGTAGCTTGAGCACATCGAGCCGATATTCGGGGTCGTTTGCGAAGTAGGTAAACAGGATGTTGAGCCGATAGTAGATCGAAATGAAGTCGTACCAATTGCGGGTGCCGCGCCGGATGGTCTCTTCGTAGGGCGCGAAGGCCGAACGGGTATAGTTGCCTTGGGCCAGCGCGGCGACGATGTCGGTGTGTGCGAAACGCGAGCTGTTGAGCGCGATGCTCACGCCGGTCGAAAATATCGGGTCCACGAAGCGCGCCGCGTCGCCCAGCAAGACGAAGCGATCGCCCGCGATCTGTTTCATGGCGTAGCTGTAGTCGCCCTCCTCCGCGAAGGCGCGGGTCTGGACGGCCTTCTTCAGCCCTTCGCTCAGCTCCGGCCGGCTGCCGACGGCCTCCCAAAAGAGCTTCGCCCGCTGGCCTTTGTAGCGCAGAAAATTCCTCTTCTGCGTGACGACCCCCACGCTCGTCAGCTTGTCTGTAATCGGAATCTGCCAGACCCAGCTATTGGAGATGGGTAGAAAATGGATGAAGATGTAGTCACCGAGCAGCTTGCTCTTCGTCGTGAGCGAGCGATCGTAGCCATCGAACCAACTGTGGACGGCGTATTGATCGAAGTGCGGATCTTTGACCTTCAATTTGAGCTGGTTGCCGAGCAAGGTGTGACGGCCGCTGGCGTCCACCACGATCTTGGCGCTCACGCTCATCTCCTTACGCCCCATGGTAAACTGCACGCGGGGGCTGCCACCGTGGTTGAAGTCCACGCCTCGCACGCGGAGCCCCTCATACACGGTCGCGCCGAGCTGCTCCGCGTGCTGGAGCAACAAGAGGTCGAATTGGCCGCGGTCGACGTGGTAGGTGTAGGGCCTGTCGACCCCCTCTTGCGTGCGCTCTTGAAAGCGAATCGTCGCTTCGCTGGAAGGCTTGACGGTAGCGCCGGCGTCCGCCTCGCTGGGCTTCGAGCCCCCCACCAGATCGTCTTCCAAACCTTCCCAACCATGCGTCGCGTAGGCGCCGGAGCGCGACGACGCCGACGTCCATACGGCCCCGAATTTGTGCGGAAACCCCGCTTCTTCCATCTTCGGGAGGAAGTCCAGATCGCGGAAGACGCGGGTGGACGACGGGACCAACGACTCGCCCACGTGCGGTCGAGGGAACAGCTCGCGCTCCAGCACCACGCACTGGACGCCGGCCTTTGCCAGGTAGGCCCCCATCGATGCGCCCGCGGGGCCGCCGCCGATGATCGCGACGTCAAAGTCGGTTTTCTCTTCTGCCATGGGAGCTCCTCGTTCGGACGCCAACGCACGTTCTGCCTCCCTTGGTCTGGAAAACCTGGAAAGGCGCGGACCGCGGGCATCCGTGTGGCTAGGCCGAAGCCACGGTCGGCGCAGAGGCACAAACACTCGGCTTCCGCCGAACAGAGCCTGAACGAGCGCGCTCGCTGCGAGGGCGCCGTCATCAGGGCTCGACTGCCGCGAAGGTGCAACACGGGGCCCGCGCTGTCAATGTCTATTTCGACCTTCACACCATGTTGGCGCGCTTTTCGCGGCAATTTGCACGCACAAAATTCGTTTGTCCTCAAAACAGCGCCAGTTTTCTGGCCCGCCCTTCAGACGTTGTCGTGCAAAATGCGCTTCTTCGCCTTGAGCGACCAGCCCTTGCCCAAGCCCGAGCGGCGGGGCAAGAGGGCGTCGAGGGGCGCCTGCATCAAGGAGAAGCCGAAGGCCATGATGTTGAAGGGGTTGGGCGCGAAGGTCTTGTGCACGGGGAACCTCGCGAGGACGCTCTCGACCAGCTCGGGCCGCGCGCCGGGGCCGTGGCTTCGGTACCAAAGGGGCCAGTTGGGATAGGCCCAATATTGGAACAAGCGCTCGGGCCGGGTGGGCGGCGGCGCCTCGGGCAAACAGCCAATCAGCTGCGCCACCGAGTCCATGAACGCCGGGTAGTCGACCAGATTGACCTGGTGTTGGCAGCTCGTGTAATAAGCATTCTCGTCAGCCCCCTCGCGCAATGCGCGCTCGGCGTAGTCTTCGGGGAGCGTGCGTGAACCGTCGAGCAGCATGCCAATGTAGCGCGACAAAAGCTCGGCACAGGGTGGGATGCCGCCCTGGTGCGGACGGGCCCAACCCAGGAACATCAGCTTGTCGCCCCAGCCCGCTGGAAAGCAGTGCTTGAACCAGGTGCGCGGATTCCAGTCGACCCCGGGCGCATTGAGCCAGGCAAAGTCGGTCCGGTAGCCGGTGCACTGGATGACCACGTCAACGCCTTGGAGGCTAGCTTCGCGCGGCACATCGAATACCTCGGCGCCGCTGGCGTCGTAGCTGACCTCCGAAAATGCCACGTCTCTCCCTGAAAAGACGGCGTTTTTGGCGATCACCACGTGCACCCTACCCTTGGCCGCCTCGGTGCACAAACGGGCATTCTTGGTTGGGACCGTGTGCTGGTCGCCGCGCAGGGGGTCCATGCGCACGGCTTGACGATTCCAGGCGCTCAGCACCTTGCTCATCGGCGTGGCGCCCTTCAGAGCGGCGAAGATGGCATGACGAATGGTGCTGTAGGCCCACAGCGGGGCCACGTTGGCCATGCGGCTGGCGGTCATGGATTCCAGAAAGTCCGAGACTTTTTCGCGGCTCCAACGCGCCTCCTCCTGCATGGTGACGAGCTCGTCGTGGTTGGGGTCGGCCCAGATGTCGTTGACGAAGCGCGGGGCGGGCGTGATGGGGGAGCGAGACCAGACGCTGGTTTTGTCTGCGACACTGGCCAGGTCTGCCGCGATGTCGAAGGCGCTCTCGCCGCTGCCCACCACGAGCACGTGTTTGCCCGCGAAGGCGCGCGGGCTTTTGAAGTCCGCCGAGTGCAGCACCTCGCCCGTGAAGCCGTCGAGCGGGATGCGCTTGGGGAGGTGGTTCGACCCGGTGGCCACGAGCAAGGCGTCCGCTTCGAGCACCTCGACCTCACCCCCGCCTTGCCTTGCCGTGATTCGCCAGCGTCCACCTTCATGGACCGCGGCGAGGACCTCCGTGCGCAAGCGGATGTGGGGGCGAAGCTGGAAGGCGTCGGCGTAGGCCTCCAGGTAGGCACCGTACTCTTCGCGGGACGAGTATTTCAGGCGCAGGTCGAGCGGTGGAAAGTCGGAGAAGGCCATGAACATGTTGGAGATGGTAAGATACAGGTTCTCGTAGGAGCCCGGTGCGTCGTACGACACGCCAAACACCCCGCCGATGCCCGGCGCCTTCTCCAGGGCGACGGCGTCGTGACCGGCCTCGCGCATTTCTTTGAGGGCGGCCAAACCCGAGGGGCCTGCGCCCACGACCACAACGCTTTTCTTGCTCATCGAGGCCCGCACTACAGTCGGTGCCGCGCTTCGGTACAAGCAAAATCCTCTGCCCACCGAGACCGCGGCGCCGCCCCCCCGGTCTTCGGGGATGCTAGGCAAAGCGCCGGCTGACGTGCTAACGAGCGCCCTGCCCAGACCATGCCTCCCCTGCCCCTGCCTTCCGAGCGTGGCCGCGTTTCCTCCCTGGCGCTGGCCCTCTTGTTCACACCTGGCTGCGCCACCTTGGACATCAACGGCCACGAGCCCCGGGTGTCCGAACATTCCTACGTGTCCGCGGGGGAGACCCTGAGCTATTGGCGAGCGAGCCCGCAAACCGCAGCCGAAACGTTGCCCTGGGCGGTGCTCGTGGAGGGCGACGGCTCCGAGTGCCAGGCCTACGATCCGGACCTGTTTCGCCGCAGCGCCACGCGTCTTGCGGGGGACTACGTGTTCGTCCGCCCCGAGACCAGCGTCAACCGTCACTGCGACGACGGAGGCTTCCGAGCCCTTGACTTCTTTCACCGGGAAGACGAGCTAGGAGCGCTGATTTCTGACCTCCATAGGGAGGCCCCCCAACGCGGCATCTACCTGGTTGGACACTCGGCGGGCGCCCACGTGGCCATTCGCTACGCCCAGCATGCGGGGCCCGAGCTGCGTGGAATCGCCAACCTGGGTGGGGGCCTTTTGGACCTTCGTTCGGTGCTGCTGAGCATTCCGGTGGAGCGGGCGCGGCGGGGCGATCTGGACGAAGCCGAGGTCGCCACGGAGCTATTGCACTTGCACGAAGCCATCGACGACGTGGCCGATCACGCGAGCGCAACCGACCCTTTTTGGGGTCGCAGCTACCGCTTTTGGCACCAGATGATGTTCTCCGGGGTGGCTCCCCTTTGGCAAACTACGGACCTCCCGGTGCTCGTCGCGCACGGCCTAGAAGACGTGGAGCAGGTGCCTTCGGGCCCGGTGGTGGAAGCTTCCAAGAACGGCCCACGCAACGCAACCTACATTTTCTACCAAGAGCGCGGACACGACCTGTTGCGCCCGGAGGTTTTTCGCGACGTGCAGCGTTGGATTGCGCGGGTGGAAGCCGCTCCTCTTGCGATCACGGCAGCTCGCCCACAACCTTGATCGGCAAGAGCTCCTGGTGCACGAGCCTCCGAAGTCGCTGACTTTTCCCGCGGCAAGGCCTATCCTGGGGTCATGCGCACAACCGCCCTGCTCGCTCTCCTCGCCTTGGCCATCGGTTGCGGAGGCGTTACCACCACCCCGGACTCCGACGCCGGAAGCGACGCCGGCGTGTTGGCGTTCTGCGCAGGCC
This sequence comes from uncultured Polyangiaceae bacterium, assembly GCA_964383995.1. GTDB lineage: Bacteria > Myxococcota_A > Polyangia > Polyangiales > Polyangiaceae > CAYLJT01. Next base: position 5,686 of record CAYLJT010000116.1, on the reverse strand, counting down.
TCGACCCGGCCCCGCTGTTTTGTGCGGATTTCGATGGCTCCACCGATCTTGCCGCGTGGACCAGCACGGGAGTGTCGAACGGAACGTTGACCGTCGAAGAGGGCGATTCCACGTCGTCGCCCCACGCGCTGCGCGCCGCCGTTCAGCCAGGCATGGCGAGCGCCCACGCCACGATTGCCCTGGCGACCACGGGCCTGACCCATGCCCACCTCGCCCTCGCTCTGCGCTTGGAGCCGAGTTGTTTCGAAGGCACGAACCTGAATGACGGTCTCGTCAACGTGGGAACCATGGTCTTCGGCGGCGGCAGCTACGCCGTCGCGCTGTTCGCCGGCAGCGAGGAGGCTGTCGTCTACGAGGGGACCAGCGTCGATGGCCACTACGTGCCAGCCGGTAACATCCCGAGCGGTGCGTTTGTGCGGGTCGAGCTGGAGATCGAGCTGAGCAATAACCCAAGCGTGACGACCCGCGTCGATGGGGAGTCGGTCGTAAGCGCCCTAGCCTTCGCGCCCGAGACGCTGGACAACCCACTGGTCAGCGTGGGCCTGGACGCGGCGATCGCGCACCCGACGGCCTGTGTCGCCCTGCTCGACGATGTGGTGGTAGACGGCGGTGGGCCAAGCTCCGCGCCGCGCAAAATCGCAGGGGGCGACTAGTACGTCCGTAAGTCGACGCAAACGTGTTCACGCCAAGCGACTCGACAACGGAGCGCGTTCCCAGGGAGTCGAGCGACGCTGTTTCGCAGTGGACGCACCAGACAAGCGCCTGTGCGCGGTGGGAAGGTAGCTAGCGCTTCTTGCCAACGCGTGAAGGCGTTGCGGGGGGCGGCGAGGAAGCGGGCAGCGCGGGAGCGGGACCGTTGCCGAAGACATCGGCCTCGCGCGTGGCCGTGGCGGCGCGGGTGAGCCAGGTATCTAGCACCGAGGCATCACGTTCGGCCACGATGCGCGCTCGCCCCTTGGCCGTGATGCGAACTTGTCGACCCTGAAGCACCAGCAAGATTGCCTGAGCCCTGCCCTCGGTGAGGCCAACGGCCCTGCCCTCGGCTTTGCCCTCGGCCCTGCCGTCTTTGCGGCCTTCGCGCAGACCGCGCTGGTAGAACTTCTTTCCAGGTCCAACGGGAATGTAGTCGTCTGGGGTCCACATCGCAGTCACCGTTTTGCGGGTTGATGATTTCATCCATGGGTCGACAAAGTCAAGGTACTCCGTAGCCCAAGGAGCGCCGCGTTTTTGCAGCGCGATGAGGCCCGCCACCAGGGCCTCCTCTACGGCTTTCGCGGCCGCGGTGTGCTTGCCGCGCGCATGCATGAGGAAGGAGAGCAGCGCGAGCTCTGGGCGCGCGATCACCGCGTCGACACGAGTGACGAGTGGAATGTCCTCCGGGCCCATGGCGTAGGGTTTTAGCACCAATTGGATGTTTGCAATCGGAATGGGTCGAGAGGCCCAGGCCTTCATGGCTGCGGAGATGGTGATCACGACCAGAGCCATGCCCCAACGAAAACGGCGGTGGGCCTGGACCAAGTAGCCTGCCCACGAATGGTGCTTTTCGTAGTCGCGCCCCAGTTGGACCTCCACCACCACGAGGTAGCGGTCGCCGCCCCGGCGAAGCTTGAGGATGAGGTCGGCATCCAGGTCTCTTCCCTTGGGAATGGCCAGACCGCCGCCATCGGTATCGACCTCGGCGTCCGGGGGCAGGTCGAGGCCGCGTGAACGGCAGAAATCGAGCACAATGGCCGGATCTTGACGGACAAAATGGATCATCATGGCGTGCGTTTGGGAGGGCATCGAAGAGCCCCCCGAGCACGCGGTGGGCCAGATTTTTGGACGCGAAAACTGGGAAGATTTGGGGTGGCGGGGGGTGTCCATCGCCGACCCTCACCTGTCCATGGACACCCGTCGCGAAGACCGCTTCCCTTCCCTGACCTACCCGGAACGGGCTCAACGCAGGAGCTGCCCGAGGCGGACGACGCGCAGCGGCTACCTCCCGCACCCGCCGTATCGCTGTCGACGGAGCCGCAAGCGGCCCCAACCCCCTCCCCTTTGTCTCTGACAATCCACGCCCCCACCTCACCTTGACGCCTCCACCCCGCCTCCGCTACGCCTGATGGATGCGCGAGCCGGACGCCCCCACGTCGACCTTCGAATACGACGCGTTCCTTTGCCACACCGCAGCCGACAAACCCGCCGTTCGCAGCTTCGCAGAAGGCCTGCGCGCCGCGGGCCTTGCGGTCTGGCTCGACGAAGACGAGGTCCTCCCGGGGGACAGCATCATCGGCTCGATCGAAGAAGGGCTGGCCAAGAGCCGCTTCGTCTTCGTGTGCTTGTCAAGCAACTTCGCCGCCTCGAAGTGGGGAAAGAAAGAGTTGCGCGCGGCCTCGTATCAACAAATCGACGGCGGACCCACCCGGGTGGTCCCGGTGCTCGTGGGCGACTGCCCCAAAGAAGATATCCCTCTGTTTCTAGCCGACCTGAACCGCGAAGACGTGCGCACAGCGCAGGGGCGCGATCGCGTGGTTCATCTCTTGAAAGGCAAGCGCGACGCGGCGCCCGTGTCCACGCGCAAGCCGCGAGGAGCCGTCACTGAATACCGCGTGGTCCTTGAGAAGCGCGACTCGGGTGTGGAAGCGACCTGGCAGATCCCTGGTGGCAAGACCTTCCCGCGTCTGACCTTGACAAGCCCGTTGACGAAGGAAGACGTCGCGGAGCATCGCTGGTACCTCGAAGAATACCTGCGATGGGCGGGCGTGGGTGACCATGTTCGGGCGCGCGCGTTCGAGAAGAAGCTCGAAGAAGTAGGTCGAGCCTTGTACGACCAGCTCACGCCCCCCAAAGGCTCCGACGTGCTTGCCGAGCTGATGCGCGTCAAGGGTCCCAAACAGCTTACCCTGTGCTCCAACGACGCCGAGGCCCTGTCGTTGCCTTGGGAGCTTTTGCGCGATCATCGCAGCCCGCTGGTGTTCAACAACCTGGTGTTGCGCCGTCAGCTCATGAATCCGCACGGGGTGGAAGAGCGGGAGGCGATGTTGTTGCCCCTTCGCATCTTGCTGGTGGTGTCGCGCCCCACGGACGTCGACTTCATCGATCCGCGTTCGAGCGTGGGCCCGATGCTGGATGCGTTGGATACCTTGGGGGGCCTGGTGCATGTCGACTTGTGTACGCCACCCACCTTGAGCGAGCTGAATCGAAGGCTTGAAAAGGCGGATAGGAGCGGCAAACCTTACCATTTGGTGCACTTTGACGGACACGGCGTCTACTGGCCGGAAAAAGGTGTAGGCGCGCTGTGCTTCGAGAATGCTGACGCCAAGAACGACTTTGTGGAGGGCAAACGTCTTGGCGATCAACTGTCCCGCTACCGGGTTCCCGTCGCGTTGCTCGAAGCTTGCCAAACGTCTTCCCTGTCGACGTCCGTGTTTAGCTCGGTTGCTCCAGCGCTCCTCCAAAGCGGAGTAGGTAGTGTCATCGCCTTCTCGCACTCGATCCTGGTGAGCGCGTCGCGACTGCTCGTGAAGCAGTTCTATCGAAGCCTTTGTGATGGCGACACCGTAGGGGAAGCTCTAGGGGCAGCGCGGCGGTTGCTACACGCGGAGCCGCTACGGTCAACGACGCAGCGAGGCGAAGAGCTGACCCTGCAAGACTGGCACATCGCCGAATTATACCAGGCGGGAGACGATCCAACGCTCGTGCCCGGCGGCGTACCGCGATCTGTAGCAGGGAGCGAGCCTCTGCACCGTGGCAAGGCTCCGTCGCACGACTTTGTGCCACCCCCGATGTACGGTTTTCAAGGGCGCGCTCAGGACTTGTTGGAGGTACAGCGCAAACTGCAAAGGCATACCGCCTTGCTGCTCGCCGGCATGGGAGGCATGGGTAAGACAAGCCTGTCCCGCGAATCTGCGTTTTGGTGGCATCGCACGGGGATGCGGCCGGGCGGGTCGTCGTTTTTCTCGTTCGAATCGAGGCAGGGAGCGGACAGTGCGATTCTGGCTTTGGGGCGTTACCTCCTGGAGGGCGAAGATCTTGACACCTTTGAGCGCAGCGCGCCCGAAGAGCGCTGGAAGACCGCCGTCAACTTGTTTCGCACGCGGCCTGTGCTTTGGGTGTGGGATAACTTTGAGAGCACGCTGCCCGTGTTTCAACAGGGTCATTCGGAAATGCTTACCTTTCCGGATGAGGAGCGTGTCCGCCTGGCCAAGCTCTACAGAGAGCTGACCGACAAGACCGGTGGGAAGCCAGAAGGGTGGCTACTGGTCACTTGCCGCCCCGGAGAAACGTTCCTGTCAGGAATCGCGAGCAGGGAGCTGCAGGGGCTTTCAATGCCGGATGCGCTGACCTTGACGCGGGAAGTTCTGGAGCGGAAAGACGTAAAGATCGGAGCGGAGTGCTACGAGCGGGAAGAGGTCGAGAAGCTGCTCGGAGTGCTCGGTAACCACCCGCTATCGATTGAGCTGGTGGTGCCGCACCTGGTGGGCATGAAACCTGCGGAGGCAGTAAAGGCGTTGAGCGAAGAGCTCGATCGGTTCGAAAACGACAAGGCTGTGGAAGGGCGTAATCGGGGGTTGCGCGCTTCGCTCTCGTTCTCTACGGGGAGGTTGTGCGACGCAACGCAAAAGGTGTTGCCTTACCTTGCGTGGTTTGAGGGAGGTGCGTTTGAGGCTTCGATTCTGGATTTTACGCAGCTCAATCCCGAGGTTTGGGCGAGCGTACGGAGTGAGCTGGTCGCAACAGCGTTAGTGCGGTTGGAGGACGGAGTGCGTGTCGCTGACCGACCCTACCTGCGCTTTCATCCGACGCTGTCGTTTGCAGGCAGGCCCGACGAGGTGGCGGATCCGGAGGCGGTGGGTGAGCGGTTTGTGGCGGTGTATTGGGGGCTGATGGGGATCGTCGACCGAGCCCTTCAAGGTTCCAACCCGGGAGGTGGCATGGCCGTAATGTCGCGGGAGGAAGCCAACACGCGCTTGGCCATGGAACGGGCCTTTGCGCGTGGAGAGTTTGAGAAGGGCGCAGGGCTGGCGGAGACGATTGGGAGCTACCTGGGGAGGTCCGCACGCGCGAAAGATCAAGCGCGCCTTGCGGCGTGGGTTCAAGAGCGGATGGCGCAGGCTCCGAGCGGACCAACGGTGTGGAACGCGCAACGTGATCATGCGTGGGGGCTGTTTCTTTCCGGTCGAGGGCAAGAGGCGATTGACCTGCTCGCGAAGCAGCTTGGCGAACTCGAAGCGGCGGGAGGTGATCCGCGGCAGCGTGGGCTTTGCCTGGTCCACCTCGGGCGGACCCACTACCATGCGGGGCAACCGAGGCTCGCCTTGGGTCCCCTGGCTGGGGCCATCAAAGACCTTGAATCAGCGGGGGACGAGGCAAACCTAGCAGCGGCCCTCGGGGACCAAGCAAACGCCCTGCGCGCGGATGGGCGTTTGTCCGAAGCGCTTGAGTCCGCAGAGCGTGGCGCTGCCATCGACCGAAAGCTTGGCGACAAGCGGAACGCGGCGACGGGCCTTGGTCAGGTGGCCCAGATTCTCAAAGATCAAAACCGTTTTGCGGATGCCGAGGCGCGCTACCGAGACGCAATGAAAGCGGCGCAGGAGGCGGGAGACGCAGAGCTTGAGGGCGCGTTGTTCCAGCATCTGGGTATTCTCTACGACGACCAAGGCCACCACGTTCAAGCAGTAGCACAATACAAAGAGGCCCTCGCTCG
>CAYLJT010000115.1:0-13960 GCA_964383995.1 uncultured Polyangiaceae bacterium | reverse complement strand
GACTACGGCATCGACGACGAGCTGCCCTACCTCGTCATGGAGCTTCTGACCGGGGAAGATCTTGCCGAGCGGCTCCGCAAGCGAAAGCGCCTTAGTATCGCGGAAATGTCCGTGATTTTGAGCCAGGTCGCGAGGCCCCTCAAGCGTGCTCACGAGCTTGGCATCGTCCACCGCGACCTCAAGCCCAACAACATTTTCCTTGCCCGCGTCGACGACGACGAGATCGTCAAAGTCCTCGATTTCGGCATCGCCAAAGACTCGGCCGGCGCCACAAACCAGGGCGATGGCACGAAAACCGGGGATTTTCTCGGTTCTCCAAAATACATGAGCCCCGAGCAGGTGCGCTGCGAGCACGACTTGGACGGTCGCAGCGACATCTGGTCTCTGGGTGTGATCCTCTATCGCGCCCTCACCGGACGGCTGCCCTTTCAAGCCGATCAACCGAGCGCGGTTCTCGCGCAAATCGTGGCCGATCCGGTCACGCCGCCGAGCACCCTTTTCTCCGATCTGCCCCCCGAGGTGGATGGCTTCTTTGCTCGCTGCCTGGCCCGCGACAAAAATCAACGCTTTCAAACCGTGCAAGAAATGGCCGGCGCGTTCGCGTTGCTGGCTGGCGAGCGCGCCATGCCAAGCGGTGTTTATGCAGCCTTTTCCAGCATGGCGCCCGCCAGCGGCTCGTTCAACAGCCCCACGACGACGCCCTCGGGATCGCCCTTCGGCTCGACGCCCTCCCCGTTCGTGGGCTCATCGGCGACGCCGCCCGGGCCCCTCTCCACGGTGCGCATGGCGCGCGACGAGGGCTCTTCTTCGGTCCCGAGCTGGAGCGGCATCGGAGCCGTTCCCTCGCCCGGCGCGCCCACCACCTTGACCACCGGCGGCAGCGTGGTGGAGGCCCGCACGGCGGGAGCGCGGTCGCCGGCCTTGCTCATTGCGCTCGCGGGCCTGAGCGCCTTGGCGGTCGGTGCGGTGGCGTACACGCTGATCAACCCCTTCATGGCCGCCGAAGGTCCTGCGGCGACGGTGTCCATCGCCGAGCCCACCAAGGCCTTCGAGCCTCCCCAACTGGCCGAGCCCGCTCCGCCCTTTGTCCCCGAGCCGACTGTGCAGGCGGTCCCACCCGCCGCCAGTGGCGAGCCCGAGGTGCTCGACGCGGACGAGATCGAGCTCTCCGAAGGCCCCGAAAAGAGCCCCGGCGCGGCCAACAGCGCCAAGCTCAAGAAGCCGCCGCCCTCGGCGAAGACCGCGGCGGCGCCGCCCGCTTGGGGGTTTTGATGGGCGGCCGCCGTTGGACCGCGGCGATCGTCGCGTTGGCAGTGCTGCTCGGCGCAACCGACGTTCGGGCCGACGCGGCCAGCGTGGCAAAAGCCAGGGAAGAGGCGCGGACCTTCGCGGATCGCGGCTATGCCGAGCTACAGCGCGGCCAATTCGACAAGGCCATTGCCTCTTTCGAGAAGGCCGAGGCGAAATTCCACGCACCGACCATCCTCCTCATGCTGGCCGAGGCGCAAATTCGCGCGGGCAAGCTGACCGCGGCCCGCGCAACCTACGAGACCATCGTCGGCGAAAAGCTCTTGAGCTACGCGCCGAAAGAGTTCTTCGACGCCCAGGAGAAGGCCCACGCGGCGCTGACCTCGCTTGCGGGACGCATCCCGAAGCTCACCATCCAAGTCCGCGGCATCGCGCCCGAACAGGCCATCATCACCCTGAACGGGGCCAAGGTGCCAACTGCCAGTTTGGGTCATGCCATGACGGTCGATCCAGGCCAATACGTCATCAGCCACCGCACTCCGGGGATGCAGCTCGAGACCCAGGTCGTCACGCTCAAGGAGAAGGCTCGCGAGACGGTCACGCTCACGTTGGCGCCCGAGGCGAGCGGGCCGTCCGAGACAACGACGCCCGTATCAAGCGCGCCCCCCAGCCCAGAGCCGCCGGAAGACGTGGCTCCGCCGCCGCCGAGCACGGACGACGACACGCTCCATGTCGTGCCCGGTTATGCGTTGTTGGGTCTCGGCGCGGCAGGGGTAGCCGTCGGCGCGGTCACCGGCGTGTTGACCCTCAACAAGGCATCCAGCATCAAGAGCCAGTGCAACGAGAACGTCTGTCCCGCGGGACAATACACCGAGGCCGATGATGCCAAGGCCCTCGGCAACATCTCCACAGGCGCGTTCATCGCTGGGGCCGCCCTCATTGGTGGCGGGCTCTTGTGGCTCTCGCTCGATCCTCTGGGCGGCGGCGCCGACGCCTCGGTGGGGCTCGGGCCATCCTCCGTGACGCTCCACGGTCGGTTTTGACGGCCTTCGCCCCCAAGCTCCTCGCCTGGTTCGACCAAGCCAAGCGAGATCTGCCCTGGCGCCGGACCAGCGATCCCTACGCGATTTGGGTCAGCGAAATCATGTTGCAGCAGACCCGGGTCGACACCGTCGTGCCCTATTACGGCCGCTTTTTGGAGCGCTTTCCCAGCGTGTTGCGCCTGGCCGACGCGGAGACCGACGACGTCTTGCCGCTGTGGAGCGGCCTCGGATATTACCGGCGGGCCCGAGAGCTCCACCGCGCGGCGCGCGTTGTCCGAGACAAGTGGGAAGGTAAGATGCCCCCGAGCGCCGACGGACTTAGGACCTTGCCAGGGGTCGGCGCCTACACGGCAGGCGCCATCGCCAGCATCGCTTACGGCGAAAAGGCGCCCCTCGTGGATGGCAATGTGGCGCGCGTCTACGCCAGGCTGTTCGCGCTCCGCGAAGACGTGAAGTCGACCAAGGGCCAAAAGGCGCTGTGGGCTCTCGCTGCCGAGCACGTGCCCGAGCGACGCCCGGGGGACTACAACCAAGCGCTGATGGAGCTCGGGGCCACCGTTTGTCTGCCCCGCGAGCCCCAATGCGCCTCGTGTCCACTCGTGGCCGAGTGCCTCGCGCAGCGGCAAGGCATCGCCAGGGAGCTACCGGTCGTCGGCAGGGCCAAGGCCCCGACGGAGGTCGCGATGGTGGCCCTGGTGCTCCGCTCGAACAACCAGGTGTTGTTCGGAAAACGGCCCCGGGAGGGCCTGTTCGGAGGGCTCTGGGAGCCACCATGCGTCGCAGCAACGTCCCTGAGAGAGGCCGCCCGGGCCTTCGCGGGGCTCCCTCTCGATCTCGAAAAAGACGCTTCTTTTCTGGGGAAAGTGCGGCACGTCTTGTCCCACCGCGCGCTCTCGATCGAGGTGTTCGGGGCGACGCTCGACGGACCCCCCACGGCCTTGAAGAACGTCGCCCCCTACGTCGAGCTTCGCTTCATGGATCCTTTGGCAACCGACGTGGGCCGCTCGACCCTCGCGGAGAAGGTCCTGCAAAGCGGCCAGGCGCGCACAGCCCTGGAAAAACGCAAGGGCACGAAGAAGTCGGCTCCTAAAGCTTGACGGCGCGGGTGGCGATGAACCCCGGGAAAAAGTGGCTTGACGCGTCCACCGGATCCCCGGTGTCTTCGAACATTGCGGTCAAAGACAGGCCCGCGTCGAGCTGGCCTCCGAGCTGGTCCTCCAAGGAGTGGGCGAAATTGATGGGCTCGCCCTCGCCGAAATACAGGTCTCGTTCTTCCTGGGTGAGGTCGAGGTCGGAGTGGGGAAGGGGATATTTGAGCGTCAAGATGCCTTGTTTCTCCAAGGCAGGATCGAAACAATAAAGGATGGGATTGGCGAAGCCCGCGAGCAACGCGCCACCCTGGCGCAGGACCCGTGCGATCTCGCGGTACACCGGTCTTACCTCCGCCACGAAGCAGTTCGAGACGGGGTGAAACACGAGGTCGAAGCTGCCGTCGGCGAAGCGCGAGAGATCCCGCATGTCGCCGCGCTCGATCGCGAGCGAAAGGCCTTCACGCTCGGCCACCAGGCGGTCCTGGTCGAGCTGGGCGGGGGAGGCGTCGAAGCTTACGACCGCGGCGCCCGCCGCGGCCAAAAGCGGGGCCTGCTGCCCCCCACCGGACGCCAGACAGAGCACCTTCCGCCCCGTTAGATGACCGAACCAGTCGCGCGGAACATGCTTGTTGGGGGTGAGCAAGAGCTGCAACACTCCCTGCCGCGCGCGGGCGATTTCTTCCGGCGATACCGGTTGGGTCCAGCGGTTCTTCTTGGCGACGAGGCCATTCCATGCGTCGACGTTGTACTGAAAAGGGTCCATCGGTGTTTTGTCCGGCCTCTCTGGGTTCGTGAACAGCGCGTGTTTTAGCGCTTCCTTGGGCATCTGCGTCAAGCGGCTCAATTCGCTCCAGACCAGATTGGCAATTCGCCCTTGCGGGGGCCGGGCGACGGCGGTCGCAAAGGCGGCGTCGAGGGGGAGCCCCGCCACCCGGGCGCCCTCGTCCGCCAAGCTCTTTGCCTCGTCCTCGCTAACAGCGCGGCGACCGCGCAGCTGGGCCTTGATGCGCAGGGCACCGCGAAAAAGGCCGTGATACAAGCTCATCCACAGCATCCATGGCTGTTCGGCCCCGCCCCCCAAGGCGCCTCGAACGGCCTGTTCCCGCGCGCGCAGCTCGTCGAGGCTCAGGGTGTCGAGCTCCACGAGCGCCCCCGGGCACGTGCGCGCTAGCTCGCGAAAAACGGCCTTTTCGGGGTGGGGCTCGAGGGCCTCGTGGGCCTCTCGCAGGCGCCGAAGGGACTCGTATTTGGCGAGGAGCTCGGCGAGCTGTGCGGGCGAAAGGGCCATGGGACGCGAGGCAACTTGCTCGGCGGGGCGGCCGCCCCTATCGTGGGATGTCCGAGGTTAACATGGCTAGCGAAAAGGTGCTGCGGAGACTCAAGGTGCTTTCCGACGAAGCTCAAAACGAGCCGGTCCCGCAGCGCAAGTTCTTTCATCTGGGCCAGCCCGAGGTGATGGACGACGTGGGCGAGTGCATTCCGCTCATTTCGTGGATTGACGACAACCTCTCACGCTTCGTGGTGTCCAGTGCGCCGAGCGCCTCGTGGGGCCGTGTCTCCCCACCCCCGCTCGTCGTCGCCCTGCCCAACGTGGCAGTTGCCAACGGCGATGGCATCTTTCTGATCTCGGGCCCCGGGGAGACCTCGAAGGTCGCTCACCCGGCCGGCAAAGGGCAAATGCACTTCGTGCATTTGGGCCAAAAAGGCCGGCTTTGGGAGGGTATGGTGCGCCTCTATGTGTATCGCCTGGAGGGTGTCCAGGTGAAGGGGCTTGCGGGCAAGAAGGGTTAATCGCCCGAGCCCTCGGGCTCCGGGTCTCCGCCGCGCAGGCGCTTTGGCGTGGTGCCTGTCCAGCGCTTGAACGCGCGCAGGAACGTGGTTGTGTCCGCGTAGCCCAGTCGACCCGCCATTTCGCCCACGCTGAGCAAAGGGTCTTTCACGAACCGTCGCGCCATGTCGGCGCGCAGGGCGTCGACGAGCCCCGCGAACGAGTGCCCCTCGTCGGCGAGGCGTCTTTGCAAGGTCCGCGCGCTCATGCCGACGGTGCGGGCGATGACGCCGATGTTCGGCAGACCCTCGCGCAGGCGCTCCCGAATCGCGGCCCGAACGCGGCCATCGACGACGCCCGTTTGAGGGCGTTCCGCGGCGGCAAAGTTGGCGTAGCGTTCGAGCAACGAAGACACCGTGCTCGGCGCGAGGACGAGCGGTGTGGCCAGGACCTCGTCCGACATTTCAAGGAGGTTCTCGCCGAGCCCCAGCTCGATCGGGCAGGGCCCCACAAGCCGCTGAAAATCGACGCCCGGCGGCGGCTCGCCGTGGGCCAGGCCGATCCGGCGCGGAACGCAAGGCGAGGCCGTCACCCTTTGGGCCGCGAGAAGCATGGACGCGATCCAATGCTCATTGCCGTGATGTCCGAGACACAAGGGCTCACCGGCGATGCGTTGACGAATGAGCGTCCCCCGCGCGCTCTTCTCGACCGTCACGGGCAACACCGGGTTCCACGAGGCCAAATACCGCACATAGCGATCGAGGGCGGCGCGCAGGTCGGGCACGCCCCGGCACACGAACTCAATGACCTTGATGCCGGCCACGCCGTCGGAGCGCTCAGCGAGGTGCGTGCCCAGCGCGTCGTCCCCGGTGATGCGCTCCGCGGCCTCGAGCAGCGCGTGGATGCGGCGGAGGGGGACCACCGTGATGGGGTCGTGCTCGACCGTGGGCGGCAGATCGAAATCGCGAATCAGGCCGTCGGCGTCGCCCCCCGCAGCGCGCACGTGGCTGACGACCCGGGCGACGAGGAGCGACGGCATGGCAATATCGGGCGATGGTCTAAGTGTAGTTGCGATCATGCCGGTTGAACGCTCGACGTAGAAACCTTCTGCCAGAGCCAAAAAGGCGCAAAAGTCCGACTGGCCGGGGCAAAGTCTGTGTTATCAGACACAAGCGCCCATGACAGCCACAAAGAAGACGGTTATTCTCCTCGCGTTCGCCACATCCTCCACGGGCTGTGGCTCGCTGCTCGGCCTGGACGACTTTCAGGACGCCGCCGGGGAGGGCGGGGCGGGGGCCACGACGAGCACCACGTCCACCACGAGCGGAGGCGCCTGCACCCCCGGTGAGGCCGAGGCCTGCGCCTACGGCGGCCAGCCAGCGAGCAGCGAGGGCGCAGGCGTCTGCCACGCAGGAGAGCGAACCTGCCTGGAAGACGGCTCGGGCTTCGGACCCTGCGAAGGCGAGCTGGTCCCCAGCGAAGAAAGCTGCGCCGTAGCGGGTCTCGACGAGGACTGCGACGGAGCGGTCGACGAAGACTGCACCTGTGTCCCCAACGAAGACATAAGCTGTTACTCGGGACCCGCGGGAACCCTGGGAGTAGGCGTGTGCGCCGAAGGAAAGGCCACCTGCAGTGCGGACGGCAAGACGCTAGGCGCATGCACAGGTGAAGTCACGCCAAGCCCCGAAACCTGCAAAGGGCTAGAGGACGAAAACTGCGACGGCATCGAGTGTGTGGCCTGGGCCAAGCGCTTCGGCGACGCCAACGATCAATACATCGCGGCGGTGGGCTCGAACGACCAGGACGAAGTGTTCATCGCGGGGAACTTCACAGGAGCGATGGACCTGGGGGACGGACCGCATTTCAGCGTAGGCGCCGCTGATATGTTTTTGGCGAAGCTCAACGCGGACGGCTCGCCCAAGTGGTTTTTCTCGGTGCCTGGGGGATTTGCGGTCCTCAACATGCGGGTAGATTCGGCAGGGAGCGCCGTGATCGGCGGTCTCCTTTCCAAAGCCACCACGATAGGTGCCACCACGTATAGCCCGAACGGTCTTGCGAGCCTGATTATCAAGGTTGATGCTAATGGGATTTTTCAGTGGGCCCGTCAGCTCGACAAGGCCAACGTACCGAGTATCGCAGTGCTCCCGGGGGGAGATGTGATCGCCACGGGGTTGATTCAAGGTTCCGTCGATTTCGGGACAGGTATGTTGCCCTTCGGCGGACTCTCAGATGCTTATCTGCTCCGATTGGACAGCGGTGACGGCCACACGGTTTTTGCGAAGTCCATTGGGGGACCCGGACTGGAAGAGGGAACTGCCGTCGCTGCGACTTTCGACTCGATCTACTTAGTTGGTTATTACGATCAAGCAATAAGCCTGAGCGGACCCATGCTACCGGCGCCGCCGCAGGGCGAATTTTACACATTCTTCGCGCGCTACGACGTCGCCGGAGCGCCCATAGTCAGCAACAGCCTTCCGTTGCTGATAGACTACCCGAGCATCGCCGCCCCTCCGGGCTTCTCCGTCTATCTCGGATTCGGGTTCACCGGCAGCAAGTCGTTGGGCGGAACAACGATTGTGTCATCGGGTGGGGTGGATGGGGTGCTCCTGAAGCTTCAGACAAACGGCTTCTTGCAAGCTCAAACCCAGTTGATGGGTCCGGGCGACGACCGCATTCTAGCCATTGACAGCGATGTGGCGGGAAACGTTTTCGTGGGCTTCAGCATTACTCAGGACGCGTCTTTCGGCACCGACGCGTTTGTTCTTCAGGGGGCACACGACTTTGGCGTCATGAAGATTGACGCGCAAGGCAACACTTGGTTTCGCACTTGGCCCACGACCGGCGTCTCACTGGTCCCTGAGCTTCACATTAGCTCGCTAAGGGCGAGCCTAGGAGCATTGGTTGGAGGACCGCTCGTCCCCGATGCAGATGTTGGTGGGATCAGCCTACCTTCGAATGGCGGCTCGGACGCCTTCGTTGCGACCTTTCCGGCGCCCTAGCTCAGCTAGCGTGCACGAGCCCGAAACACAGGGTTTCGGGCTCCGCCCGTCTGAACTACTGGACGAACACCGTTCCGTACATCCCGCCCGCATAGTGGAAGGTGCAATAGTACGGGTAGGTCTTGCTGCTGGTCAGAGCAAAGCTCTTCGACGTGCCCATCCCAGAGTAGACCAGCGTTGTGTCTGTATCGAGCGTGATCGCTGCACCGTTGATACTGCCGGCCCCGAGCGGATGGCTTTGGAATGCGTTGTTGTTCATCATCGCGTTTGAGCCATCAAACATGACGTTTGTCCCGGGGGACACGCGCACACACTGGGGCGCGTACGCGAACTGGTTGCCGTTTGCTGCGCCGAATTTCACCGTGACATTGGCCTGGTTCGTCATGTCGGTGGCGGCGGCGAACGTGCAGCCGTTCACCGCGCCCGCACATTTGCCGATGGCACAGGTCGTTGTCTGACAGTCATTGTTGACGACGCAGATCTTCCCGTTCGCACACGCCGCACAGTTGGGACCACCGCAGTCCACGTCGGTCTCGGTGTTGTTCTTCACGCCGTCCGAGCAGGTGGCCGCGCACACGCCGCCGACGCACGAGCCGCCTGCGCAGTCCTGGTTCGCACCGCAGCTCTTGTTTGGCCCGCACTTGACCGCACAGGCTCCACCGCAATCAAGGTCAGTTTCGGTGCCGTTCGTCACGCCGTCGTTGCAGCTCGCCGCGACACAAAGCTTGTTGGTGCACACGAGGTCGACGCAGTCCGCCGAGACATTGCAGCCCATCCCGGCTACGCACGCGTTGCAGGTGCCGCCGCCGCAATCAATGCCAGTCTCATTGGCGTTCTTGGTGTTGTCCGAGCAGCTCGCCGCTTGGCACGCGCCGCCCGTGCACACCGAGCTGACACAGTCCGCCGCGATGACGCACACGCCGTTCGTGTCGCAGGGCGCGCACACGCCGCCGCCGCAATCGATGTCGGTTTCCAGGCCATTCAGCGTGCCGTCGACGCAATTGGCAGGCACGCACACGTTGGCTTGGCAGATGTTGCTCAGGCAGTTGCCGTCAGCCACGCACTCGACGCAGGAGCCGGCGCCATCGCAATAGGTGCCTTGAACCGACACGCACATCGTTCCGGGGTCCGTGGCTGTGTGGTCGGGCGAGCCGCCAACGCAAGTGTCCGTGGTGCACTCGTTTCCGTCGTCTTCGATGTCCAGATCGTCGGGCTGCGTCGTCGTGGAGCCACTGCCATCACACACGACCGACACGCAGTCTCCGGCGTTTTGCACGGCCACCGGCATGCCCAGGTCGACGTTGCTGGTGCCGCAAACGCCCCCTTCGCACGTCCGGGCCACGCACTCGTTTCCGGGGTCCGGGCAGTCCTCCGGCACGGCGCATTCGGGCTCCGAGCCTCCGCTGCCGCCCATGCCACCCATGTTGTGGCCGGCCATTCCACCGTCACCCCCCATGCCGCCCATGCCACCCATGCCACCTCCCGAGGAGGACGTCGTGGTCGACGTGGCGTCGGATGTCGTGCTGGTCGTGGTGGTGGTCGTCGTGCCGGTTTGACCCGACGAATTGGCTTCGCTGTCACCGCAGGCCGCCGCCAAAAGCGGCAATGCCAGGCCCAGGGTAAGAAGAATGGAAGATCGCATCGTGTTACCTCTCCGTTGAAAAACGAGAGTAACACGGTCAACGCCACGAATGGCGCGCGATAACGAAGGATTTGCGTCTTGGGGACGGGGGCGAGGGCGCGCGCGGGGCCTTATTTGCAGGCGGCGCCGACCGGGCCGTTGGGCGGCGAGCAGGAAAAGTCGTCGCAATCGGCGAAGCCATTGGCGTCGTCGTCTTTGCCGTTGGAGCACTCGGAGAACGATGTCTCGCCCGCGCAAACCGTGACGAAGGCGTTTTGGCTGCACGAGAAGTCGTCACAGTCCGTGAAGCCGTCGCCGTCGTTGTCGACGCTATCGGCGCAGGTTGTGTCGTTCGACTCGTTGTTGCACACGGTCACGATGGTGCTTTGGCTGCAGCCGAAGTCCGCGCAGTCTTTGAAAGAGTTGTTGTCGTTGTCGATGCCGTCGTCACAAACCGCGTCGGCCAAGGCTGCCCACATGGAGGCGTCGGGCAGGGGACTGGCGGGTAGGGCGCCGTTGCACACCACGATGCCTTCGCGTTGACAGCCTTTGTCAGCGCAGTCGGTGGCGCCATCTTTGTCGTTGTCGACGTTGTCCGAGCAGCTCGCGTTGTCCGCTTCGGCAGGCAGATCTTGGCAGTCGATGGCCTCGGCGTTGTCGCTGCAACCGAAGTCGCCGCAGTCGGTGAAGCCGTTGTTGTCGTTGTCGACGCCGTCGGTGCAGATCGTGGCCACCAGGTTGGACCACTCGCTCTTCATGGGCACAGGGTTCGCTGGCACGGCGCCATTGCAGACGACGATGGCCTCTTTCTGGCAATCGGAGTCGGCGCAGTCGATATTGCCGTCGTTGTCGTTGTCGTTGTTGTCGGAGCAGGCCGCGTTGCTCGCTTCGCCTTTGCAAACCAAGCGCTCTTTGCAGCCAAAATCGTTGCAGTCGGCGAAGCCGTCGTGATCGTTGTCGATGCCGTCCGAGCAGGCCGGGTTCGAGTTTTCGGCGGGGCACGCCGCGGTGCCCGAACAGTCGTTGTCGTCGCAGTCGATGAACGTGTCGTCGTCGTCGTCGCAGCCGTTGGTGCACGCTGCCTCGCTGTCTTCGGAGCCGAGGGGCTCGCAGCCCATACCCCCGGTGCCCGTCTGCGCGCTGCTCGTGGACGCTGTGCCCGTGGTGCTCGACCCGCCGCCCGTGCTCGCGGTCGTCGCGGTGCCCGTGGTGTCCGAGGTTCCGGCCCCGCTACCCCCATCGCCGCCCGACGTGGACGACGTGTTTTCCCCCGCGCACGCAACAAACGCGGTTCCAAAAAGGGCCAACACCACAAGCGGAAGCTTCCACGAAATTCTCATGGCTCGGGCTTAGCCGCTCGCTCTTTCGGCGTCCACGGCCGAGCTTGGCTCGACCGTGCTCGTCATCCAATCGACGACGGTTTGACAGACATGGGCGGTGCGCTCCCAAAGCACCGAATGGGTGGCGCCCTCGACGAGGCTCAGCCGCACCGACGGAACGGCCTGCGTCAGGGCCCAGGCCTCGTCACGCAGGTCGCTGCGCTCCCCGTAAATCGCCAAAATCGGCGTATTTTCCCGGACTAGAACCCCGACATCGACGGCCGGGGAACGGCTCAGATCGGCGACCAAGGTGGTGCCCTCCACGAGGGCGGTGGCCGTCTCCACGAGGCGCTTGGTCTTTCGAGGGCTGCCGCGACCGAGCCAGTGCGCGAACCGCTCGGCGATGGTTTGATCCCGTGCTTCGCCCGACAATTGAAGGGTCTTTGCCATGCGCTCCCCCCAGCCCGGGGAGCCGACGTGCCCGTCGAGGAGCACCACCGACGCCACCCGCGAAGGCGCGCTGGCGGCGAGGGCGAGCGCCAGGACGCCTCCGAAGCTGTGCCCAACGAGGTGCACGGGAGCCTTCAAATCAAGGGCATCGAGCAGCCCGACGAGGTCGGCGACCAGCGTAGCGATGTCGTAGCCCGTGGCGGGACGCGTGGACAGGCCATGCCCCCTGAGGTCGAAGAGCACCACATCGAAGCGCTGTGACAGCGGGCCTGCGAGCGTGAAATAGAGGCTCGACAGGTTGTCCATCACCAAGCCGTGCAGCAAGACCACGGTCGGCGCGCCAACCGTGCCCAGCCGCTGCACGTGCAGAGTGACCGAGCCCACAGCCACGTTAGGCACGGAGAAAGGCCCCCAGCGCCTCGGTCAGCTCGGCGGCCGCGTCGATGTGAAGAAAGTGGCCGCCCTCGAGCACCAGCAGGCGTCCCTGCTTGCTGGCCTCGGCGACGCGTTTTCCCGCGGGCAAACAGGGAGATTGGGAGCCATAGACGCAGAGCACGGGGCACGTCAGTTGGGCTAGGTCTGTCTCGGACACATCCTCTTCGGCCGCCACATCGCGGGGGAGGGTCGTATCGCGGAGCAGGGCGCCCACGCTCTCGACGAGGCGCTTGGCCTGCCTCCCGCCGCGCACGACGGCGTCTCGGACGCCCTGCGGGAGGGCCTCGAACAATTCGTTTGGGCTCAAACGAACGATGGGCATCAGCTCCGAGGGGGGCAGGGGGCCTTCGACGAGCGCGAGGCGCTCGACCCTTTCCGGGTAGGCGAGGGCGAAGCGCAGCGCGACGACCGCGCCGTAGCTGTGCCCCACGAGGGCAAACGGCGTGGGCTCGTCGGCGGTGAGCGCGTGCAAATCGGCCACCATTTCGGCGGTTCCGTAGCCGCTGGCGGGGCGCTCGGAGAGGCCGTGCCCGCGCAGATCGAACATCAAGACGCGGCGAAACTGGGCCAGCGCGGGCGCCGCGGTGAAGTACCAGGTGGCGATGCTGCCGAGCAAAAGGCCATGGAGCATCACGACGGGCGGGCCGGCTCCGACCTCCTGGACGTGGAACGAGAGCCCGCGGGCTAGGCGGCGAGACACGCGTCGATGTGCTCCACGAGGTCGCCCACGGTCAGCGCGATGATAGAGTCGAGGTCCTTGCCCGACAGCCACGCGACGAAGTTCACGCGCTCGCCGTAGTGCTCCGTGAGGCGCTCGGCGAGGGCCACGAGCTCGATGCTCTCGAGCTCCAGCTCGGCGTTGAAGGTGGTGGTCCGCGTGATTCCAGCCGCGAAGTCGGGGGGCATCTCCATGATCTCGCAGAGCAGCCTCTTCACCGTCTCCAGGGTCTCGTCGGACGACATCGGGGTGCAAGTAGAGCCGCGCCGCCACGAAGCGTAAACCGAGATCCGAGCTTGCTCCCGCGGCTCGCCTCTCCGGCGAACCGTTTGCGCCCTGTTTGACGCCGAAATCAGCGGGAAAACGGCTTGCGGCAGGGCACGCTCCATGGGAGCAAGGCGCGGTGAAAATCGCCATCATCGGAGCCGGTCCGGCGGGCCTCTATTTCGCCATTCTGATCAAGAAGGCCCGTCCGAACGCGCACGTCGCGGTGTTCGAACGGAACCCCGCAGGAGACACGTTTGGCTTCGGTGTGGTCTTCTCGGATGCCACGCTCGAAGCCTTTTCCGCGGCCGATCGCGAGAGCTTCGAGGCCATCACCGCGAGCTTTTCGCACTGGGACGACATCGACGTGCACTGGGCTGGCGAGGTCGTGCGCTCGACGGGGCACGGCTTCGCGGGCATGGGGCGCTCCCGCTTGCTCGGCGTGCTCCAACGCCGTGCCATCGAGCTCGGCGTCGAGATCGCGTTCGAGGCCGAAATTCCCACGCTGGAAGCGGTCCCCGAGGCGGATCTCGTGGTCATCGCGGACGGTGTGAACAGCGTGCTGCGCGCCGAGCTCGCGGACGAGCTGCGGCCTTCGGTGGACTTTCGACCCAACCGCTTCGTGTGGCTCGGGACCACGTTGCCCCTCGACGCGTTCACGTTCTTCTTCGAGCAGACCGAGCACGGTCTGTTTCAGGTCCACGCGTACCGCTACGCCGAGGGGCGCTCGACGTTCATCGTCGAGTGCAGCGAAGAGACGTTCAGCCGTGCCGGGCTCGACGAGGCCCACGAAGACCAGACCGTAGCGTTCTGCGAGCGCGTCTTCGCCAAGCAGCTCAAGGGCCATCACCTGCTGCGAAATCGCTCGATTTGGCGGCGTTTTCCCAATGTTTCGTGCGGTTCGTGGCACACGGGCAAATACGTCTTGCTGGGCGACGCCGCGCACACGGCGCATTTTTCCATCGGCTCGGGCACCAAGCTGGCGATGGAAGACGCCATTGAGC
>CAYLJT010000114.1:0-13992 GCA_964383995.1 uncultured Polyangiaceae bacterium | reverse complement strand
CTTCGAAGTGCATCTCGCGGCCCGAAAGTCCGGGCCGCAGCTTCAACGTCACGGCCCTGCCGCCGATCAGGTTGCCCGAGCCCGGCAGCACCTGGATCGTCGTCACGCCCCCCGCGACCGCACGCAAAATGCTCGGATCTTGCGGCCAAAACGCGTCGACCGATTCCACCTGGGGGGTCGTCGGGTCGGTCATTTCGTTGCCGTCCTCGTGGGCCTTGGCGCCGGGCAGCGGGTAGACGCCCATGTGCGAGTGGGTGTCGATGATGCCGGGGGTGACGAACTTGCCCGCGCCATCGACCACGACGGCGCCTTGGGGCGCCGCGATATCCCCCTCGGAGACCGCCGCGATCACGCCATTTTGCAGCAGGATGCTGCCCCGCGAGAGGGTCTGTCCTGTCGCTAGCATCAGCGTCGCGTTGCGGATCAGGACGGCCTTGTCTCCCGTTCGCTTGCGCTCGTGCCCTTCGGCCACCGAGAGCCGCGTGCGCCACGGGGGAGCGACGACGGACGCCGTGGGACGCGGTTGGGCCTTCACGGGCGGGGGGAGCGCGGGCGGGGGCCCGCCGCACGCGGCGGCCAACAGAAGTGGCAAGAGAAGCAACGGTGTGCGCATCGCGCGCCGACGATAACACGCACAATCCGAGACTTTCGCGCCGCGTAGCGGCGTTGACAGGACCGGTTCACCATGGCCCAATCGCCCGGTGAATCCCTACGGATCCCAAGGCTGGCCTCCTCCTCCCAACGCCCCTCCTGGCCCGCCCGGATACGGCGGCCCCCCACCTCCCGGGTTCGGTGGACCGCCCCCGCCTGGATACGGTGGCCCTCCCGGCTACGGTGGTCCGCCCGGCTACGGTGGTCCCCCAGGGTTTGGCGGCCCGGGTTGGGGTCCTCCGCCTCCCCAAAGCCCCGGAAGTCAAGCCATCACCGCCCTCGTATTGGCCATTGCCAGTTGGATCGGCTGCGGCTGTCTGACCGGCATTCCAGCCATCATCGTGGCCCGCAACGAGCTCGCCGCCATTGAGCGGGGCGACTCTCCGGCCGCAGGCAAAGGCATGGCTCAAGCGGCCTTTTGGGTCGGCGTGGTCAACACGGTGGTTTATGTCCTTGTGGGAATCATCTACCTCTTTGCCATCGTCTTTGCCGCGGCAACTGGCAGTTTCCGCTGATGTTCACGACCAGGTTAACGACTCCCATGCGCAGTTTCGGGCTCGTCATTCTGGGCTCTGTCGCGCTCAGTGGCTGCGGCGGCGGACTGCGACGGTTTCCCCTGAAAGAGCCTGTCTGGAAAGACACGGACACGCAGTCCGTGGCGTTTCAGTGCGTCGCCGACGACGATCCGCCCAAAGACGACCCCCAGCATCAGGTGTGCTTGCCGGAGAGCTACGAGTCGCCCTTCGGGTGGGATGTCGCAGACAAAGTGATGTTCCGTCCGCTGTCGCGCATGCTCGCCGTGGACGTGGGCGGCGAGGCGAAGAACGTCAATGCCTTCGATGAGGTGCCTGATTCGAGCTGGTTCGTGAATCGCATCGGCCGCACGCTCATGACGGTCGACGAGGTCGTGAGCGGGCCCTGTGGCAAGAAGGTGTTGGATCCGTCGGCGGCTGACGGATCGTGGCTCATCGACCAGGGCAAGCCGAACGGCGCGAACCCGGGCTTTCGTGTGCGCGTCGAGGGCGTCGGCAAGTTCATGCTCAAGGCCGATCCGCCTGACCAACCCGAGCGCGCGACGGGCGCCACCTCCATCGCCACGCGGCTCTACCACGCCGCGGGCTGGTACGCGCCCTGCGACTCGGTCGTCTATTTCCGACCTTCCATCCTGAAGCTGAAGCCGGGCCTGAAATCGGCGGACAACAGCGGCGTCGTGCGCTCGTTCGACGAAGCCGCCCTGGCCAAGGTCTTGGAGGGCGCCTCGCGCCGGGGCGACCTCGTGCGCATGGTAGCGTCGCGCTGGCTGCCGGGTCGGGCCCTCGGCCCTTTCAAGTACGAAGACACCCGGGACGACGATCCGAACGACACGATCCCCCACGAAGATCGGCGCGATTTGCGCGGCGCCAAGGTGATCGCGGCCTGGCTGAACCACTTCGATTCAAGGGAGCAAAACTCCATGAACACGTGGATGGCCGACAACGAGAAGGATCCAGACTCGTCACCCGGCCACATCCGCCACTGGTACATCGACCTGGGAGACTGCTTTGGAAGCGAGTGGGAGTGGGAGGCGATCTCGAAACGTCTCGGACATTCTTACTACCTCGACCTCTCGCATTTGTCGGTCGACTTCCTGACCCTGGGCATCATCGAGCGGCCGTGGGATCGCGCAGAGCGCAGCAAAGAAGGCGATATCTTCGGCTTCTTCAATGTCAGAGATTTCGATCCTGACCTGTGGAAGGGAGGCTATCCCAACCCGTCGTTCGACCGCATGACGGAGCATGACGCGGCTTGGGCCGCGCGCATCATCGCCCGCTTCGAGCCCGAGCACGTGGTAGCCGCGGTGGGTGTCGGCGACTACACGAGCCCCGTGCACGTCGAGTTTCTCACCCACACCCTGCTCGAACGTCAACGCATCTTGCTGCGGCGCTACCTCGGCAAGCTGTCCCCCATCAGCGACCTGACCGTCTCCCCGGGCGGCGACCTGTGCGGCGTCGATTTGGGCGCCAAAACAAGGGTCTTCGAGGGTCAGACGTTCACCTACAAAGCCAACGTCTACACAGGCGAGGCCTTCACGAAGCAGGCGTCTCCGGCCGTGCGTCCAGGAACCGAGGGCGGCGTCTGCCTATCCCTCACGCACATCGCCGACGACGCCGGTCCGCCGCCCAACGCCCCGGCGCGCTACATGGTCGTCGATATCGAAAACGGCATTGCACAAGGGCCGTTGCGCGCCCACCTGTACGACCTGGGCCCGAGCCAGGGCTTCAAGCTCGTGGGCATCGAGCGCCCGGACGACATGGAGCCTCCGGGCTGAACGGCCTACCCGACCTCACGCGCCATCGCCAAGGTCGCGGCGTTTTCGGGCACGCGCTCGAGGAAGCTCCTTCGCACGTCGTCGTCGCGGATGCCGGAGGCCCGCTCGTACAGCCGGTCGCTCGCGGCGCGGATCGCTGCCCGGGCGCCTTCGACGTCGCCGGCCGCCTGCAGGGCGCGGGCGTGGGCCAGACGCACAATCGACTCCCCTTCGTCCACCGTTCCGCCGTGACTGCTGACGATCTGCATACCCCGCTCCGCCTGCGCCAGGGCCTCGGCGAAGCGCCCCTGACCCAGCAGCGACTCGGCATGAATCGCCGCCGCGTACGCCGCAGCGGGCTTGTCCGAGAGCAGCCCTTCGGCGACCAGAACCTCCTTCTCGGCGGCCGCGTAGTTGCCCCCCAAGATCAGCGCGAGGGCCAGATACACCCGGGAAATTGCGCCCAAGAGCGGATAGCCCTGGGAGGTGAGCTTGTCGGCGGCCTCGCTCTCCAACTGGCATGCTTCATCGAGATGTCCGAGACGCGCCAGGGCCAGTCCCAGGTTGTGCTTGGCGAGCAGCTCCACGTAGGGAAGGCGCATGCGCACGGCGCTGGCGATGGTCGCCCTGAGCACCACGGCGGCGTCGTCGAAGGCCCCGATCTCGGTGTAGCCAAAGCCCAAGTTCGACCTTTGATTGCTGGCGTTGCGCGCGTCGCCCGCGCGCTCGAAGGCGTCCGCCGCGAGACGCAGGCAATCCACGTAGGCCCCCGGATCCCCCGCGCGCAGGGCGCTCGTGGCGCGCGCGCGATGGACCCACGCCTCGGCGATCGGATCGACGGCGGGCCTCTTCATGGCCTCGTCGAGCCAGTCGAGCAGCCTGTCCACCCGCGCATAGTCCCCCGCGTGGACCAGCGCCACGACGGCCCGCGCGCCCGCCACCATGCGGAGCACCTGACCTTCCCCCTCGGCCTCGATGGTCAATACCTGATCGGCGTGGGAGCCCAACGCCTCGCGATCCACGCGCCGCGCGGCGCCCACGATCACCTCGGTCAGGGCCTTGAAGAACAAGGCCGAGCCGCGCGGCAAGCGTTGCAGCGCGCGGTTGCCTTCCTGTTCCGCTACGGACAGCTCGGCCCTCCAGCGGTGGGCCTCGGCGCCCAAAAGGCGCAGCGCGCCCTCCTCCGCGCTGGCCCCCTCCCCGACCGCCTCCGCGCAGGCAACACCCGCCGCAACGTGGGCGAGGACCGCCGCGAAGTCGTTGCCCGCGAGGGCCTTGGTGGCGGCCCTTTGGTATTGCACGAGGGCCCGCGCCGGGTCTTCGCCCTTCTGGAAATGGGCGGCCAACAGCGCGGCCTCGGGCTCCCCCTTCTGCTCTAGCCAGACGCCCGCCAAACGATGCCCGAGCGTGCGGTCTTCCCCCGTCAACATGGCGTAGGCGGCGTCTCGGACAAGCACGTGCCGAAAGGCATATTCGTCCTCGCCGACGAAGGTAGGCTTGGGCCTCTTGGCCACGATCTCCATGGACACCAGGACATCGAGCCAGTCGCGCACCTCCAGGTTTCCTACCAAGGCCTCCACGCCACCGCGCCAAAAGACCTGCCCAAACACGCTCGCCGCGCGGAGCACGCGGCGGGCCGGGGGCTCGAGCGACGCCAGACGGGCCTCCACCATGGACAGCACCGAGTCGGGCAGCTCGTCGTCCCGCCCTTCGGCCACGGCGCGCAACAGCTCCTCCAGAAAGAACGCGTTGCCACCGGACAGCTCGACGACCCGACTGACCTTGTCGTCCGAAGCGTCGTCCGCCAAAACCTTACGCGCGAGCTTCTCGGCGGCGCGAGGAGACAGCGGGCCAAGGCGCACTTCGTGGTGATCGCGGTCGCGAAACAGCTTGGGAAGGTTCTCGTGGACCTCGGGGCGCGCGAAGCCGAGCACCAGCAGCGCCGCGCCGGGCTGGGCCGCCAGGGTCGCGTCGAGGAGGTCGATCGAAGGACGGTCACACCAGTGCATGTCTTCCAGGACGAACACCAGGGGCGCGGCCTTCTGCTCCGCCACCACCAGGTCTTCGAAGGCCCGACGCACGTGGTCGAGCAAGAGGGTCGGATCCCGCCTCGCCGCCAGCAGCTCGAAGGCCGGCCGTTCCGCCGGGATCGACAGAATTTCGCCCAGAAACGCCGCGGCGCGCGCGCCGTCCACGCCACGCAGACTGCGACCTACCCAGGCGTCCAGCTTGCCTCGTTGCACGGGTAGGGGCTCGCCCTCGATCACCGCGGCGGCGCGCCGCAGGGCCTGGGCGACGACACCGAACGGCGACGCCATGGAGGCCGGATCTCCCCTTCCTACCCACAGGGTCACCGGCTCCGCGCGGCGGGTCAGGATGGACGTAATCTCGTGTCTGAGACGGCTCTTGCCCATGCCAGCGCCCGCCACGACCGTTACCGCGCGGGCAACGGAGTCGGCGGCGCACTCCTCGATGAAGCCTTGCAGCACGGCGAGCTCGCGCTCCCTCCCCACGCAGGGGGTCGGTCTACCCAACAGGGTGCGCTGACCTTCCCCCACCTCGGGGTCGCCGCGTCGACCGCGGAGCACGCCGTCCGGGTCGATTTCGAACAGCGGAGACAGGGTCTCCCGAGCGTCTTCCGAGATGTGGATGCCCACGCCGCGCGCCGCCAGCGACACGGCCTGCTCGATCACCGAGCCGAGCGCCAGGGCCCCCGAGACGACGCCGCGCCCCGGGACCAGCGCCATCGACGCGTTGGGTAGGAAACGGAACAGCCCGAGCGCCGCGTGGGCCGCCGCTCGGGCGTCGTCGCTTGGCGCGCGTCCACCGGAGAACGTGGCCAGAACGGAGCCGTCGGCGAGCGTGTCAAAGCGCCCTCCGTGGCTACCCACCAGGCGACGAAGGGGGTCCGCGGCGTTGCCATCCACGCGACGGGTAGCGGCCATGGAATCCAGATCTTCCGCGCCCAGGATGGAGAGGTCACTGGCCTCACCGAGGGTCGGGGTCGGACGCGCCAAGAGCAGGCACAAGCTCCGCCGTTCGGAGCCACCGAGCGACATGCTGGGCCGGGAAGAGCGCTCTTCGCCGCCCTCCCCCGCGAACGAGACGGCGGCCAACAGGGTGGCCGCCTCGGCGCCGTTGGACGGCCTGCCGTCCCTCGGCTTGGCCAGGAGGGTGGCGACCACCTCGTCGAGCTCGGCGCTCACGTGAGGCGCGATGTCTCGGACACGCGGGGCCTCCTCCAGCACCACCTTGAGCAGGGTAGCCACCGGGTCGTCGGCGGTGAACGGGAGCCTGCCGGTAAGACAGCGAAACAGCACGCAACCCAACGAGAACACGTCCGCGCGCGCGTCGACGTCGCGCTCCCCGCGGGCCTGCTCGGGGGCCAGGTAGCCGGGCGTGCCGACCACCACGCCCGTGGCAGTCAGTCCCCGATCCGTGGAGCTCAAACGCGCGATCCCGAAGTCGACCAGCCGCGGCCTCCCCGGGTCGCAGTCGGCCAGGAGCAAGTTGCCCGGCTTCAGGTCGCGATGCACGATGCCCCGCTTGTGCGCCGCCCCGAGCGCCTCGGCCACCGCCACGCCGAGCCGCACCGTGTCTTCCGGTGTCAAGGGGCCCCGGCGGAGGCGCTTCGACAGGTCTTCGCCATCGATCCACTCCATGGCAAGGAAAGGCTCGTCGTCCTCGGTCTTACCATGGGCAACGTAGCCCACGATGTTGGGGTGGCTGACCTCGGTCAGGAGCTGGGCCTCGCGGGAAAAGCGCGCGAGGGCCTCGGGCTCGGACACCTTCAGGACCTTGAGCGCCACGAGCTGCCCGGACAAGCCGTCCTCGGCGCGGTAGACGGCGCCCATTCCGCCGCGGCCGGCGAGCACCTGGATCGTAAACCGTCCGCCGACGATCGATCCAGGCCGCACGGTATTAAAAGCCCTTCCGCGCGCCGAGCACCAAGCGCAGCTCGGTCAGCGCCGCGCCGTCCTCGAAGGTCTCGGTGCCCGCGCCGACCAGGAAGTCGAACGAGTGATCGCGGTGCTTGTTCGCCGTGCGCATCCCGGCGTCGAACGCGAAGCGCAGGCGCTTCGGCGAGAAGCCTTCCAGGTGGTCACCGAACACGTTGCCTACCCCCGCGTCGAGCGCGCCGTCGAGGAAGGACCAGATTGGATACCTGTACTCCAGGGTCAGCGCCGCGAGGCTGCGATCCACCAGGCGGCCCTCGCGAAAGCCGCGCAAGATCGACTCGCCGCCGAGCTGAGCCTGCTCGGTGAAGGGCACGTCGCGGTCTGCCAGCGGCTCGACGAACTGGGTATGGACGGCGAGCCCGACAACGCGCGCCGTGCCGGTCAGATCGACGAAGCCTCCCAGGCTACCTCCCCAACGAACCCACCTTCCCTCCGTCGGGCTGTCCATGTCAATGGCGTTCTCGGCCTGTAGCTCCAGGCGCATGCCACTGCCGGGCTCGGGCCGCGGCGGCCGCGTGTCGTACGCGAAGGAGAGCGCCATGCGTTGGGCGGTATAGCCGTCGACAAAGCCCGGTGGCGCGCTGATGGCGCCAGCCTCGATGCGCCCCGCCAAGCTCGGCGCGTCGCAACAGGTGGCGTCGAAGAAGTCTTGATGACGAACGCCGAAATCGGCCTCGATGCGCACGGTCTTCGTGGTCTGACTCTCGAACACCATCCCTGCATCGTAGATGTGGGCGCCGTAGTGGGTCGAAGCTGCGTCGAGGCTGCTCGGCCCTAGTCCGTAATAGGCACCGTCAGGCCTCTTCCAGGCCTCGACCCGGAACTTTACAGTCGAGTCGTCGTCGAGCCGAACGCGGTCGGCGACCGTCAGACGCAGCCAGTCTTCCCCACCATAACCCGCGTGGACGCGCAGGTCGTTCTGCCTGGCAAGGAAGTCGTCGTAGAAAAAATAGACACCCACGCTCGAGCGAAAGCCGAAGTCGACCAAGGCCGTCGGGACGATGCCAATGTTGTTCTCGGGGCCAAACGTGAAGAAGTCGCTCAGCTCTTGAATCCAGCGGCCTTGCTCGGCCGAGGTCACGACGAAGCCGAGGGGCCTGCGGACCAGGTACTCGCTCACCAGGTAGGCTGGAAAAAGCGCCACGCGCGGGACCCACAGGGCCCCTTCGCCGACCGTGGTCGGGGCCTCCCCGCGACCGTCGTAGTCGGGGGTCTCGCGCTTCTCTCCCGCGCTGAGGGGTGCCGCCGCAGGCGCTGACGGAGCGGCAGGTGCCGCTGGCGGCGCCGGGGGCGCGGGAGCCGCAGGAGCCACGGGTGGCGCGGGCGGAGGCGTGTCAGCTGGAGGAGACGTGGGAGCGGTCTGGGCCCACGCGCTGAGCGGGAGAGCCGCTGCGCCAAGACCGGCGACCAGGCTCCATGTCCTTACCTTCCGCATGCTCTTCACGCCGCCGCTCCCTCCGAGCCACGTAGCCAAAGGCCGGTCGCCGCGGCGACACGGCGTGCGAAGGCCTCGGCCTCCCCGGCGTCGCTGAATTGCCGGACGGGGACGGCCTCCCCCTGGACGGAGACAAGCGCCACCACGGGCCCACCTTCCTGATCCGACGGCGGTTCCACGCGCACCCCCGCGTACTCGTCGAGGGAAGCTTCTTCCACGCGCGGCGTCCGCAGCCAAGGCCGGTAGGTCAAGAGGCGCAACGACCGCCCCTCCGGCAAGAACCACAGCTCGCTCTTGCAGAGCGCGAGTATCCAGGCACCCAGAAAGAACGGCGACGCGGCGATCAAATAGCCGATGACACCACCCCAGGGCGAGCCCCCTTCCAAGGCGCCCGCGGTGAGCGTTATCCCGCCGAGGAGCAGCGTGCCCCCGCCGAAGCCAAAGGCCACCACGGCCGCGGCGATGCGGCCCGAGCGCAGCCTGAGCAGCAACGGCTCGGCCCCTGCGGGAGCCGCAGAATCGCTTGTTTTCTCGGGGTTTTCGGCGTTTTTTACGCCCTCCGCGTCGCTCACGAGCCGTCCTCCTCATGGTCGAGCCAACGTCGTAGAACCTCGTTGGCGAGCTTGTCCAGATCACGCCCCTCGCGGCGCGCAATCAGGGTCAGTCGGTGACTGACCTCCGGGGTCAGACGAATGCCCAAGGGGGGCCCGTGCAGCCCACGCGGGTTGCTCGGCCGCGGCAAGGAGGCCACGGCGTCGTCCTCGAAGGTCCAGTCGGGGTTCTTGCGCGCCTGCCGCTCGTCGTAGCTGAAGACCCGCGTCTCTTCGTCGAAATCGACGATTTTTGGCAGCTGGTAGGGGCCCGCCGGGGCTCGCTCACCGGACAACAGACTGACAGCCTCTTGGCGAAAGCGGTTGAGCAGACTGGGCACGATCACCGACCCCTGAACTGGCAGGTAGCAGCGGTTGCCTTGGGGGGCATGGCGCGCCCCGAAGATGGCGCGCTCGATGTCGTCGGGGGAGGCAAGGTGGGGATCGAACAGCTCTTCGAGGGCCCCGGAGGCGACCCCGAGGCCGTATTTGCAGGCCGTACACTGGTTGCACGACTCGACGTACAGAAACCGCGTGACGGCCTGTGCCACACGCACCATGTCCGTGCGGTCGTCGAGGACCACGAAGCCCGCAGAGCCGAGGCCCGAGCCGAGCAGGGCCAGGGACGCGAAATCGAGGGGGACGTCGAGCTTGTCCGCAGGGATGGGCGCGTTGGAGACGCCGCTCAAAATGGCCTTGAGGGTACGGCCGGGGTGGAGCCCTCCGCACACCTCGAACACCAGCTCGCCGAGCGAAATGCCGGCGGGCCGCTCGTACACACCCGGCCGCTGGACATCCCCCGACACCGTGAACAAGAGGGTTCCAGGCGTGTCGCGCGTGCCCACCTCACCAAACGACTCACCCCCACCGCGCACGATACTGGGCACGTGCGCGAAGGTCTCCAAGTTATTGACGAGGGCTGGATTCGGCGACTGGGGCGTTGCGAATAGCCCCACTTCGTAGGGCGGCGAGTGGGCCTCGCGGGGCAGAGGCTCATTGCCCTCGATCACCTCCAATAGGCCCTTTTCCTCGCCAAAGAGGTACTCGTCTGGGCCCTCCACCACATGGATATCGTGGTAGTCGAGCAGGCCCGCTTCACGCATCTCTTGGATGGCCCCGCGCAGCCGGACCAGCTCGCGCTCGAAAGAGGCCTTGGTGGCAATATAGAGATCTCGCGCGCCGAGCACGTGCGCCGCGATCAACATGCCTTCCAAAGGCGCATAGGGGTTGCGCCGCAAAAGCAGCCTGTCTTTGAAGGTGCCCGGCTCCCCCTCGGCCGCATTGCACACCACATAGCGCGTGGGACAAGGGTGGGAGTACACGGTGGACCACTTGACCGCCGCAGGAAAACCGGCCCCGCCACGCCCCCGGAGGCCCGAGCGCCGGAGCTCTTCGAGGACCGCCGACGCGCCCATTTCGCGGGCGGTAAATACGGCGCTGTTCCCCGTGTGCTCGAGGTACTCGTCGTAGCTCTCGTAGGGTCGATCGGGCAAAACGAAGTGCTGGCTCATGTTGGCCATGGTCAGTCCTTCTGCCTTCGAAACACGACGACGTGGTTTTGCGCGGGCATGTCCACGAGCGACTTTCTCAGGAAACCGTGCTCGTCCGCAACCCGGGTCACGTCGTCGAGGTCGCGTACCCCCCAAGCCTCGTCGCGACCCCGCAACGAAGCGTCAAAGACCGCATTGCTTTCAGCCAAGAAGACACCACCAAACTTGAAAGGACCGTACAGCACAAGGGGAGCGGAGGGCGCAAGGAGCCTTTTTGCCCCTCGAAAAAGGGCCAACGTCGCCTGCCAAGGGGCGATGTGGATCATGTTGATGCACAAAACGGCGTCGGCCCGCGCCACCCCCCAGTCGTCGTCGAGCACATCGAGGCGCCGCGGAGCAAGCAGGTTCGGCGAGGGCTCGGCCTCGGACCAAGCGGCGATGCTGGCGAGCGCCTCTTCGCTTGGGTCGGTGGGCTGAAATTGCAGCGAAGGAAGGCCGCGCGAGAAAAACACCGCGTGCGTCCCGGTACCGCTGGCGATTTCGAGGACGACGCCGGACGCGGGCAGCTCGCGGCGAAGAACGTCCAGGATGGGGCCACGATTTCGCTCGGCGGCCGGCGCAGATAGGCGCATCGTCGCGGGAGTAGGCCGAAACCCCGCGGGCGGCAAGGCGCGTGACGGGTCGGCTATTTTGCGTCCCCGCGCAGGGCCAACACGCGGGCGGCGGCGCGCAGCAAGCGGCGCAGGCGGTGCCCGGCCGACATCGGCAAAACGTCCTCTTCGTCGTCGAGGTGCGCGTCGAACACGAGGGTATCGCCCTCGTCTTTTCTGACCACCGCGCCGGCCTCTTCGAGCAGCCCGCGCATCGCTTTGTTGGTGCGCAACACCTCACCTCGGAAGGTGTGCACGTCGCGCTCTTTGGCGGCCCCCGCGAGCACCTCCAAGAGGGCCCTGCCGAGCCCCTTTCCCTGCGCGTGATCGACGACGGTCACGGCCGCCTCGGCCACCCGAGGATCCTCAGCGAGGCGCACGAAACGCGCTACGCCGAGGCCCTTTTCGGTCTTCAAATCGGCGGACTCGACGCTCGCCACCACGGCCACGTGGTTCCAGCCATCGACGTTCGTCAGGTACTCGAGCATGTCGTCGGTGAGCTGACTCTGCACAGTGAAAAAGCGCTGGTAGCGGCTGTCGACCGAGAGCTCCTCGAAGGCTCGGCGAAACTCGTCCTTGTCGGTCGGCTGGGCGAAGCGCAGCTTGACGCGCGTGCCATCGGTGAGCTGGCGCTCTTCGCTGAAGTCGACGCCGTACCGGGGCTCGCTGGGCGCATCCATGGGCCGGCGCATTGTAGGGGCGTCGCCAGGGTTTCGTAGCCCCAAAGGCGGCCAAAGAATTTCCTTGACGGGCATCGCTCGATATGAAAGTAGAAAGTTCAACTTCTCACTTTCACCATGACCGCCGACCCCCAAGACCTCCTGAAGATGTCCCAGCTCGCCAAGCGAAGCGGCGTGCCTGCGGCCACCATCAAGCACTATCTGCGCGAGGGCCTGATCCCCGCCGCCAGCGTCAAAACGAGCCGCAACATGGCCTACTACGACGTTGGTCTCGTGGACCGCATTCGGACCATCAAAGACCTGCAGCGCGAGCGCTTCTTGCCTCTCAAGGTCATTCGCGAGGTGCTGGAAGAAAAGGGCGTTCGGGACGACGAGGTGGGCGAGGCCCTGCGCTCCGCGCTCGCGGGCCTGTCTTCGGTGCCCGCGCGGGGCCGCGACGAGATCGTCCGCGCGGGCGTCTCCGAGGACGAGCTTGGCTTCTTCGAGCGGGTCGGCGTGGTGACCCCCAAAGAGGTCGATGGGAAGGTGGTTTACGAGGGCAACGACGTGGCCCTGTTGAAGACCTTGGGCGCCGCGCGCCGGGCCGGCCTGACGGCGGAGATGCTGCCCTATACCATCCTTGGCCCCTACGTAACTGCCATTCGAGAGCTCTCGCGCCTCGAGCTCGTGCTCTTTCGAGAGGGTGTGTTGCCGCGCGCCGGAGATCGCCTGAAAGAGCTCGTGACAGCGGCCGCCGAGCTGTCCGAGCAGCTCATCGTGCTTTTGCGAAGGCGCATGTTGCTCCCCACGTTGGAGGCGCTCGTGCGTGAAGAGGGGGAGTCCAAGGCGCCCCCGCCCGAGGCCCCGGGCCCTGTGGCCAAACAGCCAGTTTCGAAGCCCCGAACGACACGGGCACGGAGGAAACGATGAAGTGGGACCTCGGTTTGGGAATTCTTGCCTTTGCAGCGCTCGGCCTGTTTGGAGGCTGCGGCAGCGAGGCTGACGCGACCTTCGACTCGGGCGCGAGCAGCGGGACATCGTCAAGCGTGTCCGGGACAGGCGCGGGCGGCGAGACGAGCGCGAGCAGCAGCGCGACGGGCGCGGGCGGCGACATGTCCACCTCCACAGCGACGTCGTCGTCTTCGGGCGCCGGCGCGGGCGGCGGCGCAGCGGATGTCTCGGACCCGGCGCAGGATGGACCTTACCTGTACACCGAGATCGACAAGACGACCCCGGCGTCGGGTGGTTCGATGGCGATCCATTGCGCCTACCCCACGTCGGGCCCCGAGGACGGACCTTACCCCGTCGTGGTCGTCGCGCACGGCTTCCAGCTCCCGCCGGATCAATATTACGGCTACGTGCGCCGACTGGCCTCCTTCGGGTATGTGGCCCTGACGGCGGACTATTCGGCAAGCCTGTTCAGCGTCAACAACGTCAAGAACGCAGAAGACCTCTTGGCGGCCCTCGACTGGGCCGGAGCGGCGCCCGAGCTGGCTGGCAAGGTCGACGTCAACAACGCGGGGATGACGGGTCACTCCATGGGCGGCAAACTGGCGCTCTTGGCGGCCACCATGGACGCCCGCGTGAAGGCGTCGATTACGCTCGATCCCGTGGACTCTTCCATGAATTGCTCGGCCACCGACTGCCCCGATGTGTCGATGCTCCTGCCCATCCCCATCCCCACGGGGTTCATCGGCGAGACGACGGACGCCTCGGGGGGATTCCAGCCCTGTGCCCCGGCGGCCGACAATTTCACGACGTTTTACGGGGCCGCCTCGTCGCCGAGCCTCGAGGTCACCGTGACCGGCGCCAATCACATGAGCTTCCTCGACGACGTGGCCAGTTGCGGCATCGTTTGCAATTTCTGCAACCAAGCCACGGCCAGCAATCAAGAGGTCAACGGCCTGTCCAAAGCCTTTGTGGTCGCGTTCTACGAGCGCTACTTGCGCGGCAATCAGGGCTACGACGACTACCTCACGGGTCCCAAGGCCGAGGCCCTGTACGTCGCCACGAACAAGGCCAGCATCGCGTCCAAGTAATACGCGCTCGAAACATCCCCCCAGCGCTCGCCGTTTCGCCCTTTCAGGGCCGAATATTTGGTAGGGTCCGGCGCTCCACCGTGCTGCTCTCCCGGCCGTTTTCCTCTTGGCTCGCCGCCGCCGTGATCGCCCTCGCGCCGCGCGCCGCGAGCGCCGAGACACCGCCGCCGGCCGGCGGGGACACGGTCTCGGGCGCCGGCGTCCCCGCCGAGCGCGCCACGCGCTACCCGGT
>CAYLJT010000113.1:0-14032 GCA_964383995.1 uncultured Polyangiaceae bacterium | reverse complement strand
GTCAACATGGTGGCGCGGGTCTCCTCGAACGTCATCACGAAGCTCTTCGCCGTGCAGGTGCGAAAGCCCGAAGAAGAAGCCGAGATCGAGGCCGCCGACATGGCGCGCCACCTCGAACAGCTCGCGCAAGCCACGCCCAAGCACGACAGTGCCGAGCCCACCGCGACCGCGGCGGTCTCCGCCGGCGCGCCGCCGCCGCCCCCGCCCGCCGTCCTCGCCGAGCAAGAGTGCCCCTGCGGCAGCGGCAAACCGTTCTCCAAGTGCCACGGCGCCGAGGACGAGGTCAGCCTCTAGGGCTCCGCACGCGGGATTTCCTAGCGCATCGCTTCATGCGAATCGACGCGCTAGGCCCGCTTGTCTCGGACAAACCGCCTGAAGAGCGCGCCGAGCGCCCCGCCCGCTCGGCGTAAAATCAGCCTTTTTTGCGCCGATCGCGCGGCTTTATCGGGATCACGTAGCCGTAGCGGCGCGCCGTGCGCACGACCTTGCGCTCGACCTTGTCGTACGTCGCCTTGAGCTGCTCTTCGAGGGCGAGCTTGAGCGGCTTGCGCATGGGACCCTTGATCGAGCGCTCGTAGCCGAGCCGATCCATCCAGTCGCCGAGCATGTACTCGAGGATCCGCACCTCTTCCTCGGTGAGATCGTCGCGCCACGCGTCAGCCTCGCCCTTGCGAAAAAAGCTCTGGGGCGCGCCGTCGATCTTGCGCAGGTTCTTGATGTTGGCGGCCTCGACCGCCTTCTCGCAAAACGCACGATCCATCGGAATTTCAAGCCAATCGTAGATGCGCGCCAGCTCCTCCGGACCGTTCGCCAACATGGTCTCGTAGCGGACCTCCATGTAGTTCGGGCTCACCTCGGGGATCTTCATCCCGCGCGACACGTCGTCTTCCCAGAAGCGCGCTCCTGCGATGGCGTTGCCCGGAAACGAGCCTGTTTTCTCGAACGATTTCACTGCGCTCTTGAGCGACGCGTAGACCCCGCGGGGGTCGCGCACCACGTGCAGGAAGTACGCATCGGGGTAGACCTTGGCGATGAACGGCGCGATTCGCACGTTCTCCGGCGTCTTCTCGACGAGCACCTCGGCTTCGGGCTTCTTGCGTTCGATGCCGCCGAAGAGATCGTCCGCGGTGCGCCGGCACATCGCATAGAACTCCTCCTCCGTAATCAGCTCGTCGAACTTGGCCTTCTTGCCGTCGTTCTTCGCAGCCTCCCCCATGTCGACGGTGGCCTTGCCCCACTTCGACTGCTTGGCGGCCTCGTGCTCAAACCACCAGTCTTCGAGGTGGCGCAGGGAATGAAAAAAACCCACGTGCTGGGCCGCGACCGTCTTCGGGTTCTGGGCCAGCAGCATGAGCGTCCACGTGGTGCCGCTGCGCGGGCAGCCAACGATAAACAAGCGCTTTTTCGCCATGCAGTTGGGGTGCACGTTAGCCGAAGCGCGGCTTTCGCGGCAAGCCGAGTGGATCCCTCTTCCGGGAGAACCGGATGACGTGAGAGAATGCGCGTTCTGCGCGCGTTGCTTCGCCATTTCCTTGTGCTGTGGAGGACCCTTTGAAACGTCGGATAAGTCCGCTGGTTTTGGGCATTGGCTGCGCCCTCTCGTTGCCCCTCGCCATGGTCGGCGCCGGCTGCAGCGGTGGCGATGACACGTCGGAGGCGTCCTCCGGAAGCTCTGGCGATACCAGCACGACCGACGCCACGACGGGCGCGGGCGGCAGCAGCACGTCGACGACCACGGGCGCGGGCGGCGGCAACACATCGACGACCACGGGCGCGGGCGGCAACGCGGATCCCTGCGCAAATGGCGTAAAAGACGGGGCCGAGTCCGACGTGGACTGCGGCGGAGGCACGTGCGGCGCGTGCGCCGATGGCGCCACGTGCAACGGCCCAGCCGATTGCGTAAGTGGCAGTTGCAACAACGGTGTTTGCGGCGGCATGGCCGCCGCCTGCGACAACAACAAACAAGACGGCTCCGAGACTGGCATCGACTGCGGCGGGGCCTGCCCCCCCTGCGCGACCACGAGCTGTGAGGGCGGTGGCCCCGGAACTGGCAATGATTGCGGTCCAAACCAAAAGGACTGCTGCGAAACGGTGCTCGTGCCCGGCGGCACGTTCAATCGCGGCAACGACCCGCAATTCCCGGCCACGCTCTCGTCCTATTATCTGGAGACCTTCGAGGTCACCGTTGGCCGCTTCCGCAACTTCGTGAACTCCGGGCACGGGACCCAACAGAATCCCCCCGCGCCGGGCGATGGCGCCCACAAGCTCATCCCCAACAGCGGTTGGGACTCGGCCTGGAATAGCAAGCTCAAGTCCACGTCGACCTCGTTCCGCAGCGCGATCACCTGCGAGTCGGCCTATGACACCTGGACGGACGCACCGGGGCCGAACGAGCTCAAGCCCGTCACCTGCATGACCTGGTTCGAAGCCTTTGCCTTCTGTGCCTGGGACGGCGGCCGCCTGCCGACGGAGGCGGAGATCAACTACGCGCAGACGGGCGGCTCGGAGCAGAGGGCCTTTCCTTGGGGCATGGGCCCCGTCAACTCGATGTACCTCGTCTTCGACTGCAACGCCGACGGCTCGGCTTCGGGCCAGTGCGCGGCCTCCGACGTGCCCGCGGTGGGCTCGCGCTCGCCCTTGGGCGACGGCAAATGGGGCCACACCGACCTCGCGGGCAGCATGACCGAATGGTCCCGAGACGCCTTCATGAACAAGATGCCCCAGCCCTGTACCGATTGTGCCCAGTTGACCGACCCCGTGGTCGACGGCATCGCGACGCGCGGCGGCAGCTTCAAGTCCGTTCAGCTCTTCGTCGTGAACACCAAGCGTGCCTGGATCGAGTCCGACTTCCGAATCCACGCCTCCATGGGCATCCGCTGCGCGAAAGATCCCTGATCGCCGGCGCAAACTGCCAGTTACGCTGGGTGGCGCTCGCGCGCGTCAAGCGCCATCGCCCGTCATCGCGAGCAGGCTGCGGGAAGCCCCGCAGCCCGCTTTCAGCAGCCAGCTAGAACCCCCAGGGCCGGGTAGTTCCGCTGCCCTCACCGCGGGCGCCCGAGTAAACCTCCATTCTTTCGTGCCGCTCGGCGTGGCGGGGGCACCAAAGGTCCTTGCCACTCGAAGACTGACGTACTGCCTCGCAATCGGGACAGACAGGCTCGGCCTCGTCGCTGATGGCCCGAGCGCCAATGGGGTGCGAAATGGGCCGCATCACGAGCACCGGGCAGGTCGCCTTGCGCACCACGTTTTCGGCGACGGAGCCCAGGATGGCCCGCTTGAGGCCCTTTCTCCCGTGTGTGCCCACGACAATCATGCTCGCGCGCAGCGCCACCGCGAAGCGGTTGATGGCCTCGGCGGCGTCCCCGCTCGTGCGATGAACGACGACGTTGCTCGTAGGCGCCTCGCCGAACTGCTCTTTGTAGGCAGCCACATTGTCGTCGACGAACAGACGCATACGCTCGATCTCGGCGCCTATCTGGTTGAGGCCCTTCTCCGAGCCGTCCTTCTCCGCCCCGGAGAAGACCGCATGAACTTCGGTGTCCCCCAGCGAGCTAGCGAGCGCCATCGCCGACCGCAGTGCGCTCGCGCCCAGCTCCTCGAAGTCCACACCAACTACGATTTTCCGCGCGATATGCAGGTTGTCTGCGCTTGTGGTCGATTCCATCGGTTCGCTCCTCACTTGCAAAGGACCATTGCATGTCCCGATCCCACACGCAGGTCCTGCGATCTGCGCGATCGCAGCGCAATTTGGGTGCAACGCGTGCGTCAAAACGCAAGTTGCGCGCTATCCTCCAAACCCCATGAGCGAGACGCACTATCGAACCTGTCACCTCTGCGAAGCCATGTGCGGTCTCGCGCTGCATGTCGATGAAGGTCGCGTCGAAAAAATCGAGGGCGACGCCGACGATGTGTTCTCGCGGGGCCACCTGTGCCCCAAAGGGCCCGCCCTGCGCGAGATCCACGAGGACCCCGACAGGCTCAAAAGGCCCCTCCGGCGCGAGGGCAGCTCGTACCGTGAAATAAGCTGGAACGAGGCCCTCGACGAGGCCGCGACGCGCATCGCCGAGCTGCAGCAAAAGCACGGCAGCTCTTCGGTGGGGCTCTACATGGGAAACCCCACCGTGCACAGCCACGGTGCGACGCTGGGGGCCCAAATGCTGTCGATGGCGCTCCATACGCGCAACAAGTTCGACGCCAATTCGCAGGACGCGAACCCGCGCCTCTACGCGTCGATGCTGCTTTACGGCGAGACGACGACGTTGCCCATCCCGGACGTCGATCGCACTCGCTTCTTCTTGATTTTGGGGGCGAACCCCGCCGCATCCAACGGGAGCGTGCTCACCTTGGGCGACGTTCGTGGGCGCCTGAAGGGCATTCGCGAGCGCGGCGGGCGCGTGGTGCTCATCGATCCTCGCAAGACCGAGACAGCGGCCTACGCCGACGAGCACCACTTCATTCGCCCGGGCGGGGACGCGGCGCTCCTGGCCGCGCTGATCCACGTCGTCTTCGAGCAAGGCCTGGTGGACGAGGCGGCCGTGTCCCTGATTGCCAATGGCGTCGCCGAGGTGCGCGAGGCCGTAAAGCGCTTTTCGCCCGAGCGCGTGGCCGAGCGTGTGGGCATCGCGTCCGAGACAATTCGGCGGCTCGCCCTGGATTTTGCGCAGCAAAAGCCAGCCGTCGCGTACGGCCGCGTGGGCGTGTGCACCAACGAGATGGGCAGCACGGCGTCGTGGCTCACCGACGTGCTCAACATCGTGACAGGCAATTTCGATGTGCCCGGCGGCGCCATGTTCACCACGCCTGCGGCCGACGTGGCGTGGGTCGCGCGGCGCCTCGGTGTGCACCACCACGGGCGCTTCAAGAGCCGTGTGCGAGGCCTCCCGGAGCTCGGCGGCATGCTCCCCGCGACCACGATGGCCGAAGAGATGGAGACGCCCGGCGAAGGGCAAATCCGCGGGTTCGTGACGATGGCGGGCAACCCTGTGCTCTCCGTGCCCAACGGTCCGCGCATCGCAAAGGCGCTTTCGGGGCTCGATTTCTACGTGGCCGTCGACATCTATCTGAACGAGACGACGCGCCACGCGCACCTGATTTTGCCCCCCTGCTCACCCCTCGAACGTGCGCAATTCGACCTGGTTTTCCCGGCCCTCGCGGTTCGCAACTTCGCGCGCTGGTCCGAGCCTGTGTTGCCCCGGCAGGAAGGCAGCCTCGAAGATTGGGACATCCTCTACGGCCTCGCTTCGCGCATCTACGCGCGTCGAAAAGGGGACGGGCCGCGCGGTCAATTCCTGGAGTTTTTGGCCTCTTTTGGCGCTCCTTCGCACGAAAAAATCGTGGACCTCTTGCTCCGCGCGGGACCCTATGGAGGCCGTCCGTTGTCGCGCAACGGCCTCACCCTCGCGCGCCTGCGCGCGGCGCCCCACGGCATCGATCTCGGCCCGCTCATGCCTTCGCGCGCCAAGCACGTGCACACGCCCGATCACAAAGTGGCCTTGGCGCCGGCCGTTTTCATGAACGATCTCGAGCGCGTGGAGGCCTGGCTCACGCGTGAGAGCGAGCCCCTCGTGTTGATCGGGCGCAGGCACGTGCGCTCCAACAACTCGTGGATGCACAACCTCGTCTCGCTCACCAAAGGCCCCGATCGCTCGGGTCTCATGATGCACCCCGACGACGCCGCGGCGCGCGGCCTCACCGATGGTGAGCCCGTCACCGTCTCGGGTCGCGTGGGGAGCATTCAAGGGAAGCTCGTCGTCACGCGCGATATGGGCCGCGGCGTGGTGTCGATGCCCCACGGCTTTGGCCACACGGAAGCCAGCGAGACCATGCGCGTGGCGGGCGCGCTCGCGGGCGCCAACGTCAACGCCGTGACCGACGACACGATGCTCGAACCGCTGACCGGCACCGCGGTGCTCAACGGCGTTCCCGTCGAAGTCCGAGCGCTGGCCGCCGAGCTCGCGGCCGAGTGAAGACAAACTCTTCTCGGCCAAGGAAAGATCGCGAGCCTTCTCGTCGCGCCGGATCGGGCTGCGACGCGCGCATTTCAGCCCCCTCCTAAGGGGCCACATCTGCGCTATTCTAGGCGTTCCCATGTCCACCGCGGCTCGCCTCTCCGCCGTCGCCTTCGTGGCAACCCTCGCCGCGGCGTGCTCCAGCGATCTGTTTCACGGAACGGATTGGCAAACCCGCTGCGACAAGGATCCCAAGCTCAACGGCTGCCCCGAGTCCGGCGTTGATCCCGAGACCGCAAGCTCCTCGACGACGACAGGGGTCGGTGGCAGCGGCGGCGCGGGCGGAAGCGGGGGTGAAGGCGGCCACGGCGGCGCGCTCGCGGCCTGCGTCGGCATCGTCGACTGCGCGCCTTGCCACGAATGCGCGCGCGTCGAGCTGTGCACCGCGGAGGCCGCGACGTGCGAGGCCACGACCGACTGCATCGCGCTGCTCGACTGCGCCTACGCGTGTGGAAACGACGCTGTCTGCGCGCAAGCGTGCGTCGACATGTACCCGGGGCCGCTCAACGAGGCCCTCGTGCTCTTGCAGTGCGAGGCCTGCGGCACCTGCGCCGAGGCCTGCGCCGATATCTGCATGGCTATGCCCTGATGGTCAGTTGGGCGGCGGACCGCCCGGCTTGTTGTGGTCCCAAGGCACCGCCAAAATATCGCATTTACCCGTGTATCGCGGCATTCCGTCGACCATGGTGGGCTCTTCGAGCACGTTGACCGACGCCTCGAACACGAACGAAGCGTCACTGAACCCCAGCATTTCGCACATCTCCTGGTCGTCGAAGCCCCAGTGCACCACCTCGTCGCGCGGATTCTCGAACTCGCAGCCAAAGCGCATGCCCGTGGCGCCGTCGATCGCCGGGGGCGGCTCGTACATGATGCCTCGCGCCTCGGAATTGAAGCCAGAGACGTCCATCAAGAACTGGCCATCGAGCGGGCCACCGACAGGACCGAAGTAGTTGCGGACGCCGAGGGCGTGCGTGTGTGGCAGTGCGTAATAGACGCTCATGTCGAGGGGACCGCCGGCCGCCTGCGTCAAATCGCAGTCGGCCTCGAACCGCGAGCGCGACTTCGCGGGGATATCCAGTGTCTCGAAGGTCAGGTGAAACGGCACGAGCTTCACCTTCACTTCGCTCTCGGGGATCGAATAGATGCTGAGCGAAGCGTGGCCCGTCTTCGACTCCGCGGTGGTGTTCAACAGGTGGACATCGCCAATGATGCGCGAATAGGCCGGAATGCGCACGGCGGCGCCGTTCGGGAACTTCTGCACCTCTTTGACGGCCTGCGTCGATTGGGCATAAAGCACACCGCCGCTCAGCGCGGCTGACACCTGCGAATAGCCCCTGTCTTTGCAGGTCCAAACACCGTCCGGGCCGTCGAACATGTCACTTGGGGCAAAGGTCCAATTGGAGTGGTGAGAGGCCTCGTCTTGATAAAGCTCGACGGCAGACACCCACAGATCCTCTGGGTTGTTGAGCGTCCAACTCTGGCACTGACCCAACCGCTCTTCGCCGGGCCCGGTGGTGAAATCGGCGAAATCGTGGCTCATCACACTGCCACCGATGGGCTCGCAGGGGCCGCCCGCGGGCGAATATTGACCCTTCGCGCACACCTCACAACGAGGTGCTCCAGCGGCGTCCACCAAACAGGCCATCTGGTCGATGTGGCAAGCAGCGGCGGCCTCCGCCGAACAGGCGGCCGTGCCCGGGGCCGCGCTCTCATCGCTACTTCCGCAGCCCGAGAGCAAAAACAAGGTGGTCGCGAAGAGGGCTAAGCGTGGAGCGGTGGGCCAGGTCATGGCGCCTATGATACCTCAAGACCTCGCATGTCACGCCCGTTTGCTCGACGAAATCTGGCGCTTCTCGCGGTGTTTTTCGTCGCCTGCGCTGCCCCCGAGGCGCGGATCGTGGGGCCCATCTCGCCTATCCCACCGCCCCCTAGCGAGGCCCCGCCGAGGATCGAACAGGCCGACGAGACCGCACCCGCGAGGCCCCCCGAGGACGAGAGCATGGCGCGCCTGCCTTCGTTCATCGCCGTCCCGCACGATCGCCCGGTCCACGTGGCCCACGGCGCCCTCGATGACCCCCGCGTGTTGATCTACATGCACGGCGTATGCGGTAACGCCGAGGCCTTCCGCATGTGGGAGGCCGCCGCGCGCCGCTTCGGCACGGTCATTTCGTTGCTCGGCGACGACCCCTGCGATGAGCCCGGCCGCTTCCAGTGGGGGCTCGACACACGCGCTGAAAATCGGCGTATTTCGCGAGCGATCGACGCCGTCTCCGCGGTCCGCGGCGCACCCCTCGACGCCACACGCGTCACGCTCGTCGGCTATTCGCAGGGCGCGTTGCGGGTCGAGGCCCTCGCGGCCGCGTTTCCCGAACGCTACCCGCGCATCATCGCCATCGGCGGGCCCCGCGGTCCGCACCTCGACTCGTTTCGAAAAAACCAAGCCGTGGCGCTGGTGGTCGGTGCGTGGGACATCCGCGAGCACCTGCGCGAGACGGCCGACAAGCTCGCGCGCCGCCACATCCACGTGCGCTACGTCGAGCTGCCGCGCGCCCGCCACGGCCAATACGGCCCCGAGGCTGACCGGGTCATGGGCGATGTGCTCACCTGGCTCA
Organism: uncultured Polyangiaceae bacterium; assembly: GCA_964383995.1. GTDB lineage: Bacteria > Myxococcota_A > Polyangia > Polyangiales > Polyangiaceae > CAYLJT01. Next base: position 5,412 of record CAYLJT010000113.1, on the reverse strand, counting down.
ACGAGCCCTGGTAGGGTCGGCGCGAAGAGCCGCGATGCGCTACCCGAGGACCCCCATCCACGCGACATTTCTCCAGCGTTACAAGCGTTTTTTCGCGGATGTGCGGCTCGCCGATGGCACCCTCGTCACCTGCCATTGCCCCAACTCGGGCACCATGAAGACCTGCGCCGAGGCCGGCCGCCCGGCCCTCATCAGCGACCACGGCGAGGGCACGAAGCGCAAGCTCCGCTACACGCTGGAGGCGGTTCACATGGGCGACGCGTGGGTCAACGTGAACACGATGCACCCCAACCACGCCGTCGACGAGGCTGTCCGAGACAACCAGGTCGCCGAGCTTTCAGGTTACGCGACGCGCACGCGCGAGGTGGTGTACGGCCGCGGAGGACACAGTCGCATCGACCTCTTGCTCGAAGGCCACCCAAGCCTGCCAAGGGCCTATGTCGAGGTGAAGAACACCACGCTGCGCGAGGGCAACCTGGCGTTGTTTCCGGACGCCGTGACCGAGCGCGGGCAAAAGCACCTCGAAGAGCTGATGCGCGTGGTCCAACAGGGCGATCGCGGCGTGATCTTCTTCTTCGTGGGCCGCGCCGACTGCACCCGCATGGCCCCCGCCGACGCCATCGATCCGGCCTATGGCAAGCTCTTGCGCCGGGCCGTGAAACGAGGCGTCGAGGCGCTGGCCTACCGCGCCCTCATCGAGCCCTCGGGCATCACCTTGCACGAGCGCGTCCCCATCGAGCTCTGAAGGTGGTCTCGCCCCCGCGAGACAAAACAAAAACCGGCACCGTGTTCGTTGGGAGGAGGGCCATTCGTCCGCAGTCGGTTCGACCCAACGGCACGGTGCCGGGTTCGGCTCTCCCTAAAGCAGCCGCCGTGCCGAGCCATTTCCCCGCGTATTTCGTGAGTTGGAGGGCCTTGTTTCAGGTTGCGCGTGTGGCGCCACGTTGCTGGTTGCACGTGGGCGTGTTGCGGGCTTGACGAAGCCGGGACGATTATTAGAATTCGGATTCTAATTTCTAGTTTGAGGAGACCGCCATGCAGCTCGATTCGATCCTCGTGCGTCGCCCCCCACAGGAGACGGGCGCCTTGCCCCGGGCCAACCGCGTCATTTCCATTCCCGACTTTCAGCTCGACGGGCGCCTCACGGCGGAGCACGTCGACTTCTTCGAGACCTACGGGTTCATCCGCTTCCGCGGCTTCGTGCCGCGGGCCCGCGCGCAGGCGCTCTACGGCGGCCTGCTCGAAATCACCGACGACCTCGTCCGCTCAGGCAAGAGCAAGATCAACGGGGTGCCTTTGATCCGCGGCCAAAGGGACGACGGCTCGCCCTTCTTCGGGCGCATCCCCTTCGCGTCGCTGCAGCATCCCGTCTTTCGAGAATTCCTCCGCGACCCGCGTTTTCAAGCCATCATCGACGACCTCGCGCCGGGCTTTCGCATCGCCGAAGAAGAGCGCGACGGCCTGGTGGTCAATCGCTTCCGCAACGAGCCGGGCGCCAAATACAAGAACTTGGGCTGGCACACGGACAGCCTGAGGGACCTCTTTTACTTCGAGAAACCGCGGCGATACCTCAACGTGGGCTTCTCCATCACCGACTCACCGCTCGCGGTCGGCGGCCTGCGCGTGTTGCCTTGCACGCACCTTCAACCGCTGCCCTCGATGTTGTTCGCCAAGGCAAGCTTCGTGGACATGCGCCCCGATCCGGCCGAGCTCGCGATCACGACCCAGGCCGGGGACCTCACCATCCACGACGGGCGCATCTGGCATCGCACGGCCCTCGCCACCGCGACGGGCGACGCGAGCGAGCGCTGCGTGACCTACCTCCCGCTCATGGATGGCCCCGTGAAGCGCAAAACCGAGCGCAGCAGCACGCCCGTCTACTTCCACCTCAAGCGCCTCGTGGGCTATTGAGGGGGCGTGAAATCCCCTCCTTTGGCCGGGAAAAAACGCAACTCGGTGCCCATGACCTGGGCCCGCGCGCCCCAACAGGCCCGCAGCCAAAAGACGTTGGAGAAGCTGCTCGACGCGGCCGAGGCCATCCTCATCGACCGCGGCCTCGACGCCCTCACGGTGCCCGAGGTGGTGCGCGCCTCGGGCTCCAGCGTGGGCTCGTTTTACGCGCGTTTCCCCGACAAAAACGCGCTCCTCGAAACGCTGCACGAGCGGGCCTGCAACGAGACGATCCTGACCGCGACAGCCGCCCTCGATCCGGCCCGTTGGGAGCAGGCCACGGCGAGCGCCATCGTCGAGGCGACCATCGGTTTTTCGGTGCAGGTCTTCGGCGCGCGAAAATCGATCATGGCCGCGTTTGCGCGAGTCTTTTCGCAAGATCAGGCCTTCGCTGCGCGGCGCGCGCGGGCCACGAAGGCGGTCAGCGAGCTGCTCACGAGCCTCTTGCTCACACACAAAAAGTCCATCGGGCACCCCCACCCCGAGCGGGCGATCGCCCTCGCCGTGCGCGTCGTCACGGCCACCCTCGAACAGCGAAATGCGCTGGAATCCTCGGGCGTGAGCGACATGGCTTTGAACGAAGAGACGCTCATCGAAGAGCTCGCCCTGCTGGTGAAGGGCTACCTCGCCATCAAGCCCTGACGGGCAGCTCGGCGGCCGCTCGGCCCTCCACGCGCGGCACCTCCGGGACGGCGCGACCGCTGCTCTCGTCGAGCACGAGCTTCCCGTCGCGGAAGAAATGCAGACCTCCGCCAAAGGCCTCGCCCTCCGACGTGAGCAACAAGAGCGGCCGCCCCGAGAGCACGGGCTTCGTGCACTCCTTGTCTTCGAAGGCAGGGCACCACGCGCCGCTGTTGCCGATGAAGCGTCCATCCTCGCGGAACTTCCCCGAGGGGCGGTGCGTGTGTCCGAGACATATCGCGCGCACGTCGTGGATTTCGAAGATTTTCTCCACCGAAGGCGGCGCCGCGTCGTAGTCGCGAAGCTCGGGCTTGGGCGTGAGCGCTTCGTAGACCGCGAAGAGCAGCCCGCAAACGCCGAGCGTGTAGAGGCCCGTGAGCGCGCCCCCGAAGAGCGCGAAGAGCAGCGTCGTCATCATGAACAAGCAGGCGAGCGCGACACGGTCGACCCACAAACCGCGAATGATGGGCAGCATCGTGTCTTCGGAGGGGGCGAGGGCGAGGGCGTGGGTCTTATCGATGGCCTCGAACGAAGCGCCCGTCTCTTCGTGCGCCGCCTGCCGAGCGCGCTCGTAACGAGGCTCGTTGTGCCGCTCGCGCAGGATCTCGAAGACCGTGGAGAGCGCGCCCTTGGCCCAGACACGCGCGATGTGGCGACGGGAGGAGAACGCGTAGGCCGAAAGGAAGTGCCACAGGTGATCGAAGACGCCCATGTAGAACGTGTCTTCGAAGTAGGGGTTGAAGTAGCCCATGCGCGCGCCGGTGCGCTTGAACGCGAGCTTGCCCATCACCGGGTGAATCGCGCGCTCGTCGCGCGTGAGGGGGATCATCGCGTGACGCACGTTGTTCAAGAAGTCGTATTGGCTTCCGTGCTCGATGTAGATGCGGTCTTCGGTGACGTGAAACCAGGCTCGAAACCGCACCTGTTGCTCGAGATCGACGGGCAGCGGCGCCGTCATTGCCTCGGCTTCCAGCGCGACGAGCCGACCAAGCTCGGCGCGGACCACCTGCCGCACACCGGGCCAATACAGCTCGATGTCGTGGTTGCCCGACATGAACAGTGCGCGATGGCCGCGTAGCAAGACGCGGGCGACGGCCCGAAAAAAGGGCTCGTGATCGGCCAAAATGCGTCGCATTTGCTCGGCGCAACCGGCGTCGTCCAACGGAAACTCGTCGTCCGAGCTCTGCCCGTCTTTGACCCACGGTGCGTCGAAGTCGAAGACATCGCCGTTGAACACGAGCTCGATGAAGTCACCCTCGAAGCGCGTGAGCAGGTGATCCAAAAGCTCCGCAAAGTCGTTGTCGGGATGGTGCTCGCGCAGGCGATAGCGCATCCAAAGCGGATCGCTCGGATCTTCGGGGTGGGCCTGACTGAGGTGGATGTCTGAGACGACGACCGTGTGGCGTCGGCCGCTGTTTGCGCCCGCGAGCGCGGTCGCCGTCGGGAGGGACATGAAGTGCGTGGACCGCGAAGCGGGCTGTCAGCCAATCAGCTTGAGCAGCTTGTCCTGGGTGGTAAGGCCGACGTGCTGGCCGGACTTGGCACCGCCGCGGAAGACCATCACGGTGGGCACGCTGCGAACGCCGTATTTTTGAGCGATGCTGGGGGATTCGTCGATGTCGAGCTTGCCAACTTTGACTTTGCCGGCCTTTTCGTCGGCGATTTTGTCGACGATGGGGGCGAGAGCTTTGCAGGGGCCACACCAGGTGGCGGTGAAGTCGACCAGAACGGGCAGGTCGCTGCTCAGGACTTCAGCTTCGAAGTTGCTTTCGTTGAAGGTGTGGACGTTCTTGCTGCTCGCCATCGCGGGACTCCTTGCTGGGACCTTGGGCCACAGGCCCTGGCCTATCCGGCGCAAGCGGTGCGTTTCACCTTCTTGCGCGAGAATCATACATAAGCGCCGGCAGACCGTACGGCAAGGGCATGGGGCCAACGGGGCTTTCGTTCCGGCTCAACTTTCTGGTAGATCGCGCTTCCCGGAATGCCGCCCGACGAAATCACGCAACGCCACCTCCAGAAGCTCCGCATCCGCGGGGCTCCATCCACGATCCCGGGGGCTTTAGGGTTCGTTGGCTCCTACGACGCCGAAGAGACCTGGCGCATGACCTGCCGGGCCCTCGTGTTGCCGCTCTCGAAGACGTTCAGCGTCGCCGATCTGCGCGACGCGTACGCGCGCCTCGAAGCGGTGGCTGCGAAGCAAAAGCTGAAGCTCGCCGAAGATCCGATGTTCGCGCTGAAGGGCGACCCCAACGAAGATCCTCCGCACAAGTGGGAGTACGAGGCCGTGTTGCCGGTGCGCGGGCCCGCCAAGGCCGAGGACGACGTGCTGCTGCAGCGCATCGATGGCGGCATGCACATCGCCACCATGACGCCCCGCGGCCTCGGCGATTTGGGCAACGTGTACGTGTATTTGTTCGGCAAGTTCATGCCCTCGCACAAGCAACAAATCATGCGGCCCTACGTGCTTCACCGCGTGATCGATGGGCTCGACCAGTCCGACGCGAACGCCTTGGCGTTGAGCGTTTTGGTGCCCGCCGTGCTTTCGATCAAGCCCGTCCCGGTCGAGGGCGCGGAGGCGTAGGCCTGCCCGCGCTCGTCATCACGCCGACGTACGACGAGCGCGACAACATCGCGTCGTTCCTCGACACCCTGTTTGCGCACGCCCCTGACGTGCATGCACTGGTCGTCGACGATGCTTCGCCCGACGGCACCGGCGACGTGGTCGACGCCTACGCGCGCCGCGACGAGCGCGTGTTTGCCCTGCACCGCCCGGGAAAAATG
>CAYLJT010000112.1:0-14172 GCA_964383995.1 uncultured Polyangiaceae bacterium | reverse complement strand
CTCGCGCAGCCGCGCCCAAGCCCGAGAGCGACCCCAAGAGCGCCGGGGCCGTCCCCGCGAAGCCCACGGAGAGCGCGGCGGATCCCGAGGCGCAGCGCGTGTTTCTCGCCAACTTGGGCAGGCCCAGCGCGCCCACCGGACGCGCGTTGAAGGCCCCGCGCGTGACGGCCCTCGCCCTTGAAAACACGGCCCGCGGCGAGGCCCCCGGCATGAGCCCCGACGGCGAGCTGACGGTGGCCCAACTGTCCGAAGGCGAGCGCATCACGGTTCCCCTGCAAATCGCGCCTGGCGCGTGCTTCACGGTGATCGCGCACGGAGGTCTCGGCGTCGTCGAAATCGATCTGTTCCTGACCCGGGGCAGCGAGCCAAGCTTCGCGGTCCTCGCGGAAGATCCGCTGACGGGGCCGATCGCGGTGGTAGGCGGGCGGCCAAGCTGCTTCGAAAACCGCGAGAGGGCGCCGATCGATGCCCAACTGCACGCCTCGGTTCGGCGCGGCGCGGGGGTCGTGTTGGTGCAAGCCTACAAGCGTTGAGCCGTCGATCGCGCGAGCGCGATGGAGGCATGGGCCGTGCACATCGGTCCCTCACCATGACGCAGCTCACCTCCGCCACCGACAAAGTCGTCCGCGCCGCCGTCGATTCGTTTTTGGTCGGCAATCTCCGCGTCGAGAGCGAAGGCGAGATGATCTTCGAGACGAAGCACAGCCGCTATCGCCTGGTGGATGGCGTGCTTTTCGGGGCCAACGACGCGAGCCTGGTGGGGGCCGAGCTCGTCGGCTGGCTGGTCGACAAATGCGAGACGCCCCGCATGGAAACCTCGTGGCGCGACGGATCCCGCGGCGTCCTCGTGGATCGCAAACGAAACCGCCACATCGTGGTGACCTCGGGGGTGCGCTCGCTGCGCGTCAACGGCCGCCCGCTGCCTGGATCACCCGCGCCCCGACCTGGATCAGTAGCTCCCCTCCCCCCTCCACCTCCTCCGCCGCGCCCCCGCGTCCCCGCGCCGCCTCAACGCAACGCGGCGCCGATCGTTGGAGCTCAAACAGTTTCCGCCGCGCCTCCGCCGGCGCCCGTCGCGCGTCCGTTGGCCTCGCCTCCGCCCCCGCCGCCTCGCCCTGCGTCGCGGCCCGCGCCTCCTGTCCACCCGCCGCCGCGCCCGATGGCGCCGCCCGTTGCGTCCACGCGCGCCGTTCCGCCGTCGGTTCCCGCCCCGCAGATGCCCCCCTCGGCGCCCCTGCCGCGCTTTCATTCCCATGTGGGGCCGCTGCCCGTTTATACGGCGCCGCCCACCGCGCCCCGCGCCTACGTGCCCCAGCCTCCGCCCACGCTGCCGATGGTCCCGCGCGCGGCCGTGCACGTTCCTGCCCCTCCCGTGGCGGCGGCCGCCATCGACGACCTCGACTCGATCAACGCCGACTCGATGGATTCGCTCGATCCCGAGACCCTTGACACGGTGGACCCCGAGACCGCCGACGACATGCTGGCCACCGCGAAGCGGATGCCGCGTCCGACCCTGCCCGTGCGCTCGCCGTTCCCTGCCTCGCCCTTCCCTCCGGGCCTCGTCCACAACGCGCGCGCGCGCACCCCGAGCGTGCAGCGCGGCGTGATGCTCCGATAATCGCGTCAGGCGCAAAGCACGGTTTTACGTGGCCGCGAAGGTGGCCAGCCGCCCAAATTGCACCGGGCCGCGGGGTCGAACGATTGACACTCTGGACCCCACTCGGTCACACTTCTGAAACCAGGGCGATCAAAGCGGACCGCCCGTCCCTTTTTTCCTCCCTGAGGGGAGCCTGTATATGTCCGAAGCCCATCTTGGAGCACGTGTCGAAGATGCCAACGATGGCTCGCGCACGGAGCAGATGAGCGAGCGGCAGTCCACCAACTCCCGGGGCCCCGATCCCTTGCTCGGACGGGTGATCAACGGGCGTTTTCGCATTGTGAGCCTCGTCGCCCGCGGGGGCATGGGCAAGGTCTACAAAGCCGAACAGCTCCCGTTGGGCCGCATTTGCGCCCTCAAAATTCTCAATCCCACCTACGACGGCGACAGCGATCCCGAGTTTCACAGGCGCTTCTTCTTGGAAGCCGCCACCGCGGCCAAGCTCACGCATCCGAACACGGTCACCGTGTTCGACTACGGCAAGGCCGACGACGACGAGATCTACTTCATCGCGATGGAGTTCATCGAGGGCAAGACCCTGCATCGCGTGCTGCGCGAGACGGGGCCGATGAGCGAAGCGCGGGTGGCTCACATCGCACGTCAGGTGTGCCGCTCCTTGCGCGAGGCCCACAGCATCGGTGTCGTGCACCGCGATCTCAAGCCCGCCAACATCCTCCTCGTCGATCACGGCGACGAGCGCGACGTCGTGAAGGTCCTCGATTTCGGCCTCGTGAAAGACGTGAGCGGTCGCAGCATGGAAGACCTCACGCAGCAGGGGCTGTTCATGGGGTCGCCGAAGTACATGGCGCCCGAGCAGATCGTCGGCTCCGGTGTGTCGCAGACGACCGACATCTACTCGCTCGGCGTGATGCTCTACGAGATGCTGAGCGGCAAAGTCCCCTTCGACAAAGGCAAGAGCGTCGTCACGTTGATGGCCCACGTGAACGAGGCGCCGCCTCCGATGGAGTCGCTCAACCCGGCCCTCGCGGTGTCGTCGACGATGGTCAGCATCGTCGCCAAATGCCTCGAAAAAGACCCGAAAAACCGCTACGCGACGATGAACGACTTGCTCACTGCGCTCAAGCGTGTGGGCGAGAACGAGTGGATGACGGACACCAACGAGGCGTTGCCTGCCCACGGACGGGGTCCCATCACCTTCGATCCCACGGCATCGGGTCCGCGCCCCGCTCCGCTCATCGAATCGGCGACGCCGTCGACGGGCGTTCGTGGCGTCTCGCTCGCGGTGGGCGGCGTGGGAAGTGTACCGCCGCCGAGCAGCGTCCCCGATCCTTCGCAGCCCTCACCGAGCGTCGCTCTCGCCTCGCTGCGCGCGTACGAGCAGCCCAAGCGAAACTACAAAGTCTTCGGAGCGGTGGTGGCCCTGGTGGCCGTCGCGGTGGCCGGTGGAGCGGCGGTGTTCTCCGGCAAGGGAGGCGCCGAGGGCGCTCCCGATGCACCGAAGCCCGCGGCAACGGGCCTTCAAGGCACGGAGAGCACGGCGCAAACAACGGCGCCGACCGTCGCCGCCCCCGCGCCCTCGCCGGCCGTGGTCGAAGCGAGCCGCGTGCTCAACATCGAGAGCGAGCCCGCGGGCGCCAGCGTTTCTGAAGGTGGCAAAGAGCTGTGCGCGGCAACGCCCTGCGAAGTCACGTTGAAGGGCGACGCGGCCACGGCCGAGTCGCACAAGCTCGTGCTCAGCAAGGCGGGCTACGCCGACGAGACACTGAAGGTCGCCCTCAGCGACACGAAGGTGAAGGGCAAGCTCGCGCTCATCCCCGTCGCTGCACCAAAGCCACGCAACGTCCCGACGGCGGCCCCCAAGGGCACGACCCCCGTCGACGGCTACAAAGCCTCGCCGTACTAGCAATCGAAATTCGCCGCGCGAATTTCTTGCCGCGTCGCTTCGATGGGATCGCTGCGCGCGCCGCACGTGCCAGAAACGCGGCCAGTCTTTCGTCCCAAGGCCCACAGATTTCTGGTCGTTTTCGCCGAAGTGAACGAAGATTCTCTCCTCGCCGGAACGAAGGGGAGCATCTCAATGCGGAGCGACAAGAACACCCCTCACGAAGACGCACGCCACGCAGGCTCAGACCGCGTGCTGCGCAATCCAAAGCGTTGGCTGCGATTCATCGCGTCCGCCGCTTTGCTCTCCACCACGATGACCGCGTCGATGGACGCGCGGGCCGACGCCCGCACCGACGCGCGTCGTTATTTCCGCGAAGGCATGGCCCTCATCGCCAAGTCCAAATACGACGAGGGCATTCGCTCGTTGCGCAAGGCCTACGAGGTGCTCCCCCACGCAAGCGTGCTTTACAACATCGCGCGCGCCGAGGTCGAGGCGGGCAAGCTCGAAGACGCCATCGCGACCTACCGCGAGTACCTGGCGACCGACCCGCCCGACCGCGCAGACGTGGTGCAGACCGTGCGCGGCCTCGAGGACGAGCTCGCCAAGAAGAAGGCCGAGGCAGCGGCGACCGAGACAGGGCGCAAACATTTCACAGCCGGCATGGCCCTTGTCGCCCAAGGCAAATACGACGAGGGCGTGCGGGAGCTGGAGCAGGCCAATGCGATTCGCCCTCACCCCAATGTAACCTTCAACATCGCGCGCGCGTGGACCGAGGCCAAAGCCTACGACAAGGCCATTTCGGCCTATCGCCAATACCTTGCCAGCGACCCTCCCGACCGCAAGCAAGTCGAAGAGATCATCGCCGATCTGGAAAGACGAAGGGACGCGGAGAAGGCCGCGCAGGCCGCAGCCGCCGCCGCGGCGGGCACCACCAGCGAAACGCCGACCCCGACGCCGACGCCCACCGACGGCGCCGCTGCCAGTCCGACGCTTGCCGCCAAGACCGAGCCCTTCGGGCCAAACGACAAGGCCGGACAAGCCTCGAAGGGCGGGACGGCCGCCGGCGAAGCCCGTGGGGATGAGGTCTACGAGGAGACGGTCGTCACGGCCTCCCGCGGCGCTCAAAGCCCCCTCGACGCGCCCAACTCCACGACCATCATCACCCGACAAGACATCGAGCTGTCGGGCATTACCCGCATTCCAGAGCTGCTCCGCCGCGTCGCGGGCATGGACGTCATGCAGGTCTCGGGCGGTGACTCCAACGTATCCATGCGTGGGTTCAACCGCCGACTGTCCAACAAACTGCTCATCTTGGTCAATGGCCGCTCGGTCTACAATGACATCCTCGGCTCTACCTTCTGGGAGTCGTTGTCGATTGACGTCGACCAGGTAGAGCGCATCGAGATCGTGCGTGGCCCCGGCTCCGCCCTGTACGGCGCCGACGCCTTTTCCGGTGTCGTCAACATCATCACCCTGGCGCCCGGTGAGGGTCGCAACGGTGTCCGCGTGGGCGTCGGCGATCATGCCACCGCCTACGGCTCGCTGTGGGCAACGGGCCGCGACGGCGACTTCGCCTACCGCGCTTCGACGGGCTACACGCGCTACCCGCGCTGGACCAAGGAGCAGTCACCAGACCGGGTAGACGCCACACAAAACTTCCTGGAGCCCGACCTCGGGGCGGAGAACCTGCGCCTCGATCTGCGCACCTCGCGACGGGTCGACAAAGACAAGGAGCTGGAGCTCGGCGGCGGATTTGCCCGCGCAAAGCTCGACTTCTACGCGGTCGGCCCCTTCAACGACTACGCCGTCCAGATGGACAACACGGATGTCACCCTGGCCTTCAACAGCCCGAACATCCACCTTCGCACCTACTACGCGCGCCTCGACGCGCACGCCGAGGCCAACACGGCCTATTACGGTCATACCCACTACGGCACCTTCCCTGTACAGAACTCGGTCGACGCGGAGCTCGAGCTCACCAACGAGTTCCGCCTGCCCGAAGCGCTCCACCACGACGTGCACCTGGGCTTTGGCTACCGCCTCAAGAACATCGAGTGGAGCTACCTCATCGACGAGCCGCCCATCGAGCACCACGGCGCGGTGTTCCTCCAGGACGCCATCAAAATCGGGGAGTCGTTCACCTTCGTGGCCGGCGGTCGCCTCGACTACCTACCTTACCTGGAAGAAGTCCAGGGCTCGCCCCGCGCGTCCGTGATCATCAAGCCCTCCGACAGGCAGGCCATCCGCGCGGGCGTCTCGACCGCGTTCCGCCAACCGACCTTCCTGGAAACCTACCTCGCTCTACCCATCCAGCTCCAATACCCGGGGCTCGACCTCTTCTCGCAGAGCATCAACGAGCGCGATCCCGACGCGAAGATCCAGACCGAGCGCATCTTGAGCGTGGAGGCGGGCTATTCAAACCAGACTTCGGACTACTTCGAGGTCGACTTCAACGCCTACTACAGCCACATCACCGACCTCATCGTGCTGGCCGAACCGCGCGTCATCGATCTGACCAACCGGCTTGACGGCTACGGCGGCATCAACCCGGACACCGGCCGCTACACGGTGGCCTTCGGCGGCTGGAAGAACGCCTGCGAAACGTACGACGTCATCGGTGGCGAGGTCGGCACGCGCGTCTACCCAGTGGAAGGTCTGGACGTCTTCGCCAATTACGCGCTCAACCTGAGCTCGCAAAACAAGCCCGAGACCTGCGTCGCCGACGACGACGAGCGCACGAGCAAGCACAAGGTCAACGTCGGCGTCCAGGTGCGCTCTAGCAGCGGTCTGAACGGTGAGGTCTCGTTCTACTACCAGTCCGCGCAGGTGTGGACCGAACAGGTGCCCACCGCCGCCGGCATCGACACGAGGGTCTTCCCGCTCGATTCGTACACCCTCGTCAATGGCCGCCTCGGCTACCGTTTCAGCCAGAACCGCGCCGAGGTCAGTGGCACCGTGTTCAACGCCCTGGCCGGCGTGGTCGGGGAAGACGGCGGCCCGCAAATGCACCCGTTTGGCAACAAGATTGGGCGCCGTTTCATGGGCTTCTTCACCTATTCGCTTTGATGGGACAGCGGGTCACGCCATGAGAAACCTATTGCTCAGCTCAAGCTCTCGCGCCCTCCTCCTTGCCACCCTCGCCCTCGGTGCCTGCGGCGATATCGACGTCTTCGCCCCGCTGCCCGAGTTCGGTGGTCCCCAAGGCATCATCGACGGCACCGTCACCTACGTGGGCCCGGCTCCCTGCACCGAAGGAGGTCATATCGTCGGTGCGGCGGTCTTGCTGGCCTTCTCCACGAACCTCCTGCCGCCGCCCGAGGGCCTCGGCACGACGGCGGTCAGCGTCGACGCTGTGACCGGCGACGAGCTGTTTTCGGGTATCCGCAGCTCGCTCACCTTCAACGGTGACGGCAGCCGTTTCTGCCCCGACCCCGCGGGTCCACCGGTCACCGTTTCTAGCGACTGGGCCCTCGGACCGCTCGGCGGTGGCACCTACCAGGTGCGTGGCTTCTACGACCGAGACGGCGACTTCGACCCGGCGTTTAGCCTCTTCAATCTACCCAGTCAAGGCGACGTCGGCGGCGGCGCGGTGGACAACGCCACCGAGGTGTTGATGGGCGCGGCGCCCAAATACCGCGAAATTCCCCTGGGAAACCCCGACGGTTCGATCCCGGACGACGGCGTGCGTGTCTCGGGCATCAGCGTGAGCCTGGGTCTGACCATCCCTGTGGAGCGGCCCATCTTCTACGCCAAGGAGGTGCTCGACGAGCACGCGGGCAACACCGATCCGAGCCACGTGGTGATCCCCTCGGACTTTCAGCTTGCCGTGTTCAGCACGACCAACCCGGCGAGCGAGCAGTCCTTCATCCGCATGAAGTTGGGCGCCGGCCTGCCCGCCGAAGAGACGCCCGCCGCGAAGGCGGCCCCCTTCGGCTTGCCCCTCGACGAGAGCGTACCTTGCTTCACCGGCGCGACGGTGAACAAGCCTTGCATCGTGCACTCGATTCAAGACGCCGACGGTGACGGCGTGAGCGACTCCATTCCGGAGACGGTCGGCTCGCCGCTCAAGGTCAAGGCGCTCTTCCCCGTGGCCATCTTCAACAAACTGCTTCCAGGTAAGTTGATCGGCGCCCAGAGCGAGCCCGTGATCCTGCTCCAGGGCGTGACGCTGCTCGACTCGTTGGTAGGTACCGTTGGGGCCCCCGAAGACCTGAACGAGCCGCGCGACGAGGTGCTCGTCGCCCTCCGACCGTCGGTGCTCTGCATCGACCCCACGGACACCTCCAAGAACGCAACCCTGCTCCTGACCCACGAGGACGACGCCGAGGGCAACATCCTCGTGAACGACCCCGAGACGCTCAAGGGCGCGTTGAAGGCGCAATTCCACCGGGATATCGACTTGGTCGTCGGCTGTCTGCCCGAGGGCGACTACGCCATGAACCTGGTGTACGAGACCGGACAAGCGTGGACCGTCCCGAACGAGGCCGGCGTGTGCGCCCCGTCGGAGGACGTGGTCGGCGACAAACAGTGCGGCAAGCGCCCGCGACTCGCCTCGCAGAGCGTAGTCGTCAAGGTAGGACCGCCGACGGACGCTGCCTATTGCGTCGCGCACCCGACGCCCGCGTCTTGCCTTGCCAAGTAGGGTCCCGGGGGCGGCGGGCGGCCCTGCTCAGGGCCCCTTGCCGCTCTTCTTCGGCAGCGCGCGGGCCGCCGTAATCTCGCGAAGGTAGATTAGGGCGTCGAACGAGCGGCGCGGTGGGTAGCTCACCAGGGAAGGTCCTTCCCCTCGGAACGCGCCTCCGAGCTGCCAACTGGCGATGGGTCCATCGAGCCAAGGGCGCACGTCGTCCGGAGCGCTGCGCAGGTCGACCAGGAAGACGGGTAGACCCGCGAGCCCCAACGCGGCGCCCAGGCTGTCCTTGGGGGAAGCGCCCAGGGAGAGCGTCTGCACGTCGTAGGTCGGCGGGCTCGACCGCCAATCCATGGCGCGGAAGCTCCCGTGATCGAAGGCGAAGCCGATGGCAAGGTAAGACGGTCCGTACCTTTGGCGCAGGCGCACACCGAGGTCGGACACGTCGAACATGCGCGTGGAGATGTGCGCGTTGTGCGCCCACAGCACGAACTTGGTGCCCGGCGGGCTGTCGTCGACCAGCCAAGCCACGTGCTCAGCCATGTGCGTGTCTCGGACAGTTGGGTCGACGTACTCTTGCGCCGCGTTCTGGACGATCACGGCGTGGTGCCGCGCGAGCTTGAAATCCCGCGCGCTCGAAGCGGCCACGTAGGCGTCGCGATGCTCGTCGAAGCGCCTGACCACCGACGCGAGGGCGACGGCCACCTCCGGTCGCCCCCACGCTTCGTCGCCGTTGAGGTTTTGGAACGGCGCGAGCACCGCGGCTGCTTCGGCCAGCGCCGCCGGATCCACCCGCTTCAGGTAGGCCAGCACGGCGTTGGCCGCATTGGGAGGCACGACGTCGAAGCCCTGGAACGACACGGGCGCGCCGCGGTGCTTCGGATCCGCGTTGTATGCGCGCAGGTAGCGCACCAGGGCCACCACCTCTTCGTTCTCCCAAGCCCAGGTGACAAGGCCGCGCACGGCCGACTCGGCGTCGCCCTTGCCATGCACGACGTAGTCGTTCACCTGCAAGGCCTCCGCCCACCCGACCTCCATGGCAAACACCCGAAAGCCCATCTTTTCCACGAGGTAAGCCACGAGGCGGTGCTTGGTGCGAAACATCTCGGAGGCGCCGTGCGTGGCCTCGCCCAAGCCTACCAGCGTCGCAGCACCGATGACGGCGCGCACAGGCTCGAGGTCACTCAACGGCAAGGTCGGATCGACGCCCGCCCACGGGATCGCGCTCTTCCGCAGCCAGCCCTCGATAGCCGCGTCGGACGGGTGCGGCGCCGCCGGCGACTCCAGAGCCAAGTCGAGGTGCAGCTCGGTCGGCACGTCGTAGCGGTCGATGCGGTGAGGTGTGCGCGGCAAGCCCTTGGCATCGACGACAAGCAGGTAAGGCGCGCCGCTTGGCAAAGAGAGCGTGTAGCGGCCCGCGGCGTCCACCTGCGCAACGAACACATCGCCTTCGTTCTCGCTGATCCGCGCCGCGCACACGAAAGCCCCGGGTAGGGCGGCGCCCTTCGCGTCCATGACCTTCCCTTGCAGCCGAGCCCCCGGCGTGCCCAGGACGAGCTTCGTATCCAGAGGCGCCTCCAGCGGGAAGCTGACCACGCCACCGTACGCTGCGGCAAGGTCAGGCGCGGTCGCCGTCAGTCCGTACCTACCAGGCGGAACCTCCGGGAGCTCAAACCGACCGTCTGCGCCTGAAAAAACGGTCACCGGCGGCGACGTCTCCCCTTCGATGGCAAACGGTGGGACCAGCGCTACGAGCGCGCTTGCCAGCGGCCTTCCCTGCCCGTCAACCACCACACCTCGCACCGCGCGCACCGCGCGCCCAGGCGCCTCTGCGACGGGAAGCGAAGCGCTCGGCGCGGCCGAAACGGGCATCGGAGCGGGCGGCGCAGAACACCCGACGAGGGCCGAGAGCAAGGGTAGAACGCGCGCAACAGGACGGCCGAACATGGCCCTCTATAGCGCAGCCGGAGCGCTGGGTGGGGTGTGATCGCCGTGATTTTGGCTTGCCGCCAGGCGCGCAGGCGGTCGAGCGACGGGCGTGGAGACGCTAACTACCGCCCGCGCCACCACCTCCGCCGCTGCCTCCGGTACCTCCCATTCCGCCCATACCTCCCATGCCACCTATGCCACCCATTCCACCGGCTCCGCCCGTACCTCCCATGCCACCCATGCCACCCATGCCGCCCATACCGCCCATACCGCCCATACCACCCATGCCGCTGGTGGTAGAGCTTGACGTGCTGGTGCTGTTGATGCCGCTGCCCACCACGACCGTCAAGGTCCCGGTGCGGCCCCCCGCGCTCACCGTTACGGTAAAGGTGCCGTCGCTGCCCCCGGCGCGAAGCGACGCCACGTTGTTGTCCGGATCGCTGATGCTGTTCGGGGAAGGCGTCAGGTCGAGGTCCGAGTCGGGGGCGCTCCAGTCGTAGTTGAACCCGCCGAGCAGGGCCTGTCCTCCGCCCACGGGCGCGGCCGCGATGATGGTCTCCTCGTAGGTCGAGAGGTTCAGCGAGTGGACCCTACCGCCGTCGAAGAAGATGCCAAGCTCGTCCATTTCGAGGCTGGAGAAATCCACGAAGTCGACCACCTCGTGATCGTCGTCGTAGGCCAGGAAGTCGACCACGGCGGCCTGGTGAAACACGAAGTCGGTGCCCTCGACGCTCACCAGCTCCGGGGACGCGGAGCCCATCGTCTCGGCGCTGGAGGAGGTCAGATCGCTGTCGAAATCTAGCCGAAAATGACCACCCACCGCGATCGGGCGGATGTCTCGGTCGAGGTCGAAGCCGAGCACGGTCTCCCCGCCGCTGCACCCGAGATCGGGCAGGTCGGAGCACTCGTACACAAACTCGCCGTTGCCGAGCCGGCCTTGCCGGTCGAGCTCGTCGCAGCCGGTGGCGATGGTCAGGAGCGCGAGGAGGATGGGGCTGTATTTCATGGCGCCACCACGTCCACGCGCAGGGTGGGCTCGGCGCGCCGCCCCGCCTCGTCTTCCAGACTGAAGGTGGCGGTGCCGAGGCTGCGTCCGAGGGCCACGAACTGGTTCATCTCCACCGTCTGCTCCACCTCGGCGATGTCCGGGGCGTTGCTGAGCCAAGCGATGCGCAGCTTGAGCGTTTCTCCCTGACCCATGGGTTGCGCCACGAAGGCCAGGGCGCGCCCCATGGGCACCGTCAGGTGGAGGTCGTCGATGCTGCCGCCCGCGGGTAGGTACAGCGACCGCGTCTCCACGCCATCCACCTCGGCGCCCGGACCGCAGGCCGCGACAGTCAGGGAAATGGCGATCACCAGGGGGAGCCGATTTGTCCGAGACATCCTAAAACGCTCCTTCCAGCAGAATGCCTTGGGTTTGCGTGGACAGGGTAGGAATGACGGCCACCGGCAGCGTGCGCACGGCGCGGTGGCTCTGCGCGAGGCTGCCGTACACGATGAGGCCCGCCCCCGCGAGCTGCAAAGCGCCATCGGCCAACAGCAGGCCGACTCCCTTGCCTCGCGCGTCCACGGAGGAGATCGCGATGAACGGCCCGACCACTGGGACGTAGAGCGGCGTCCAGTCTTCGGCCTCGACCCCATCACCGTCGAGACCCCGGTCGGTCTCGTCTTTGGCCGCGATCAAGCCAACCGCGATGGAAGTGACCCAGCCGATGGAGGCCATGGTGCTGCCCGCGAAGATGAGCGTCGTGTCGGGGTTGGAGCGCAGGACATAGCCGTCGGGCACGGGCGTCTCGGGATCCCACGAGAGAATCTCCCGCGGAGGCGAGGTCGCAGGCGGCGGAGGCGCAGCTGGCGGAGGCAGGGTCGCCGCCGAGGGCGGAGGCGGTGCCGACGGGGGTGGCAGGGGCGCAGCCGCCGTCGGCTGGGCGGCGGTGGGCGGCCTCGCGGGAACGGGAGGCGGCAAGGGAAGCTGCGGCTCGGGCGGAGGCAGGGGAGGCGGCTCGGCCTCCGCGGGTGGCAAGGGCGGTGGCTCGTCGGCGTGCGCCATCCGCGCGCCTGCGACGCCGAACGCAACCCCAAAGGCGAGCAGTGCCACGCCAGCAGGCAGCGCTCCACGGGCGGCGCGTGGGAAGGGGCTCGGAGCCCGAAGTCGATGCGTCATGGGTGCCTCGTCCGAGAGGGAGGTACGGCGTCGGGCGACGCCTCTCTTGTATCCGAAACGAGGCGCCGTGGAAACGTTGAAGCGGCTTTTCGTCGCGCCCCGCGCCTTCCGCGTCTTTTCAACGCTCTTTCAAGGTCCGTTCGCCCGCGCCACCTTACTCCCGAGGTAAGATGGTCCACCTGTCGGCGCCGCCTTCCTTGGCCGCCACGTATTTGCCGTGCTCCACAAGCACCTCGTTCTTGTAGCGCGAGGTCAGCACGACGGCGTCGCCGAAGCGCACAGGGCTTTGGCCATCGGCCCGTCGGATCACCCAGGTCTGCTGCCGATCGTCCTCGCCCTCCAGGTAGTCGTTGTCGTAATAGCAGTCCTCCGAGTCCCTCCAGTTCCCAAGCACATCGTAGGCCCCGACCTCGGGATCCATGGTGATGAGCTTGACGGCGTCCCCGCTCGCGACGACGGCGGTGCTCGCTCGCTCGCCATCGGCCTCCATGTGCAGCATGACCCCCGTGCCGAGGGTAGGAAAGTATGCCTTGGCCGGGTCCAAGAGGAATTTGCTGCGGCGCTCGGCCGAGGCCAGGCAGCCGCCGCTCGGCCCCCGCAAGAAGAAGCGGTCGAAGTAGCGCACCGGGTCGCCGAGCTTGCCGTCCGAGACAAGAAAGCCGACCTCCTTGGCGTCGGTGCGCGCCGTGTCCAGGGTGAGCACCCCCTCGAAGGTAGGCGCGCCGCGCGTGCGCTCGCCGAACGAGGCGGCCTTGTCTCTCAGGCCGAACCAACCGAGCAGGGTGGCGATGAGCGAGGTGTGGTCGTAGGGCTGCTCGCCGAGGGCCCGGAACACCGTGCCCTTCTGGATGAGGGGAGACACCAGCACGGTAGACACGCGCGCCCCGTAGCGGTCGAAGTTGAAGCCGTATTGCGGGCCCGCCTGCACGTCCCGGCCCACTTCGGGCGCGCGCTTGCCCCAGGGCGGCGTGGCCTTCGGCGGCGGCACATGGTCGAACTGACCCACCGCCTCGTCGGTGGTAATGATGAGCAAGGTTTTTTTCCAGGCCTCTTCGTTGGCGATGAGCGCCAGGTAAAGCTCGCGTAGCAGCTCCTCGCCGAAGGCGTTGTTTCCCGGCGGGTGGTAGTCGTTGCCCGTTTGCGTGAACAACTGTTCGATGTCCTCTTTCAGGTCCTCGCCCACGGCGGTCTCCTGGATGTCCCAGCGCGGCTCGAGGTAGCTGAAGCGCGGCAAGGTGCCCGCCCGCGCGCGCCGCATGAGCTCGTCCAGCTTGGCAAAGTGGCTGTCCGCGTCGGGGATGTCTCGGACATGAGGAAACAAGCGGTAGACGTAGCTGGAGTCGAGGTCGCCCGACGAGATCTCGCTCAGGTACTTGGCGCCGTCGGCGCCCACCACCACGGTCAAGAGCTCCAGGTGGTCGTGGATTTTCTCGGGGATAATCGCGCTCTGCCAGAAGATCATCCAGTCGTCCGTGCTGCGGAAGCCACCGTCGTAGAGCGCGTTCCAGATCGTCGGAGCCCGAAAGCGGTCGTCCCCGATCTTCTCCTTGACGAGCCGCTCGATCTTGACGAGACGCGGATCTTCTTCGAGGTAGCCATTGTCGACAAGACCCATGGAAGTCCCACAGATCGAGAACGCGCGGTTGGGGTTCGTCTGCGACGGCACCGAGCAAAACCACATGTCGCAGACGGCGTAGTGGGCGGCGAGGCCGTTCAACACCGGCAGCTGCTCGGGGGTGTAGCTTTCCATGATGAGCTTGCCAAAAAAGCTCGGATCGTAGTCTTTGAAGTCGCTCGTCAAGATGCCGACAAAGTCCCGCAAATAGCCCTTCATGGTAGGCACGTCGTGCGCGCCGACCGGGTCTTTCTGGAAGAGCTGGACATTGACATGCGAGAAGCTCTCCCCCGGATCCACCGGCGGAACATTCAGCCCCGACGAGCCACGG
>CAYLJT010000111.1:0-14256 GCA_964383995.1 uncultured Polyangiaceae bacterium | reverse complement strand
ACGACCATCGCGCGGGCCCTCGACGCCCTCGACGAGGTGATGTTGGCCTGCGTCTCGCTGGCCGGGTTCGCGATGGACGACATGACCCGCGACGAGAGCTGGCGCTTCTTGCTCATGGGCAGGCGCTTGGAGCGCCTCGCGCACCTGTCGGGGGTCGTGGGGCAGGTCCTGACCTTCCCTCCCGAGGAGCTGAAAGAAGCCTTGGAATGGCTGCTCGAAGCCGCCAACAGCATCGTGACCTTCCGGGCGCGCTACCGCCGCGCGCCGGAGCTGTTGCCCGTGCTGCACCTCGTGGTCTTCGAGAGCTCGAACCCCCATTCGGTGATGTTCCAGGTGCGTGAGCTGCTCCAGAACCTCTCGCGCAGCGCCGCCGAGCTCGGGACCGAGACGCCCGGACAGGGGCTGATTCCGCTGACGGAGGCCCTCGCTCGCACCTCCCTCGAAGCCTTCGAGGCCGAAGAGGGGCCAACCCGAGAGGCCGCCTGCGCGGAGCTGGCGGCGCTCTTGGAGCGCGCCCAAAACACGGCGTTTTCGCTGTCCGACGAGCTGGGTCGGCGCTTCTTCAGCCACGCGGCGACGCCCGCGCCCCTGGGGGTTTGACATGCCCAGCGCGCGCTACGTCGTGGTCCACGAGACCCGCTACACCTACCAGTGGTCGGTGGGCCTGTCGCGGCAGTTGGTGCGGCTCTCGCCTCGCGAGCTACCCTACCAGAGCTGCTCTTCGCACGAGCTGGTCATCGATCCCAAGCCCGAGATTTTGTCGGTGGGCGAAGACGCCTTCGGCAACCACGTCACCTCGATCTGCATCGACCAGGACCACGAAACCCTGGACGTCAAGGCGACGTCGCGGGTGGAGGTGATCTCCCGCGCCTACCCCGACGACGACGACACGCCGCCGTGGGAAGACGTGCGCGATCGGCTGACTTACCGCGCCGGGCACCACCTCTCGCCGGAGGAGCTGGAAGCCACCCGCTTTCTGTTCGAGTCCTCGCGCGTGCGCAACAAGCGCGAGCTGTCGGCCTGGGCCGCCCCCTCCTTTGGCCGGGGGGCACCCTTGCTCGCGGCGGTGCGCGACCTGATGCAGCGCATTCACCGGGACTTTTCCTTCGATCCGAAGGCCACCACGGTCTCGACCACGGTGATGGAAGTGTTCGCGTCGCGCCGCGGTGTGTGCCAGGACTTTGCGCACTTGATGGTAAGCTGCCTGCGCTCGGTGGGCCTGCCGGCGCGTTATGTAAGTGGCTATTTGCTGACCCGACCGCCACCAGGAAAACCGCGGTTGATCGGCGCCGATGCCTCCCACGCTTGGGTCAGTGTCTACTGTCCAGGTTATGGCTGGGTCGACGTGGATCCAACCAACGCCGTCCTTGTGGCGGAGGAGCACGTCACCCTGGCGCTCGGCCGCGACTACGACGACGTGACGCCCTTGCGGGGCGTGCTCTTGGGTGGAGGAGAGCACAAGGTCGACATCGCCGTGACCGTGGCTCCCGAGGCCGATTGGGCGCTCCTCAGCCGCGCTTGATTGACGGAGCGCCTCAGCGGATCGCGTCGATGCGCTCGATGCCCTTGCGCGATACGACGACACGGATGCGATGGTAGGGACCGCCCGTGCCCTTGGCGCCGCCGCCGCCGGCCCGCAGCCGGTAGACCACATTGACGTTGTAAACGCGGCGGGTGGTCATCGAGTAGATCAGGGCGTCGTCGGGGTCGGCGAACACCGCCTTGCGGTTCGGATCGTCGGCGTGGGCCAGCCAGCGGCGCAAGTTCAGGCGGAAGATCTCGGTCAACATCGAAAAGTCGGAGGCGTTGTCTCGGACTTTTTCGGGATCGATGATCATCGTCTTCTGGTGCCAGAGGACGCGCTCGGGGCGGGCCTGCTCTTCGAGGTGGTGCTCGCGCGTCAGGCGGCGCACCTTGAGGACCTCTTCGGGCACCCCGCGGAAGGGTAGAAATCCGGCCTGCTCTTTGACCCTACCCACGACCCGACCATCCCTTTCGCGATCGCGAATGAGCCAGTTGCGGTCGGGGAAGCGCTTGGCAATCCAGTCGGCGAACACGCCTTGCAACAGGGCCTTCATGCGATCTTTGACTGCGTAAGCCACGGCAAGGGGGACGGCGTAGCGAATGAAGCTCGTACTCGGCTCGCTGCCCATGCTCGCCCACACCGCGAAGGTCATGGCGGCCATGGCAGCCACCGCGTAGAGCGCGTGCACCACCCAGGTAGCGGCCTGCCGGACCTCGAGCGACAACCACAGCACCGACGACGTGAAGCGCTTGAGCACGTGGCGACGAAACTCGAAGTGCTCCGCCATACGCTCGTCGGCGTCGCTGGTGCCCACGGTGTCGTAGCCCGACGAGCGTCGGTGGCGCGCCTCGCACACAGCGTAGGCGGCCAGTTGCTCGGCCAGGGGGCCCAGCGCGTCGGCCTCGTCGGAGGCCTTTTCCATGGCGATACCGAGGGTCGCGCAGAAGGTCTCCAAGACAAGGGAGATGTCCTCGTCGGTCCAGGAGGCGGCGGTTCTTACCTCGTCTGGAAGCCTGAAGGCTTCGGCCTGCACGAGCACATTCCGGAAGGCTCCGGCCACGGCGCCGCAGGACGCGACGAAGGTACCTACCACCTCGGTATCTTCGGCGACGCGGCGCTCGACCTCGCGCATGGCAGAGAGACCCGAGGCGCGAACATGGCAGGCAAAGAGGCGGAGACGCTGCATGGCAGCCGCGGCCTTCTCCGAGCCGTCGGGCGCCCCCGACGCGGCCCGCAACGCTTCCAGAAGCCGGTCGAGCAGGGACCCTTCCGCGGTCGACCCGAGCTCGTGGAAGGGGACGGAAGGTACGGCGTACCGGACGTAGGACCAGAGGTCTTCGTAGATGTCTTTCTTGTCGTAGGTGCCGTCGCGGAGGCGAAAGCTCTCGGGGACGAAGAAGTAAGCTTCCCAGGTATGGGTGGTCGAAGCGCCCGGCCCCGTGGGGTAGTCGATGGCAAACTCGACGTGGGTGCGATCGTGGACGCGCCACTCGACGGGAGGGTCGACCTCCGGCAAAAGAGCGGGCTTTCGCGAAAGATCGCCGAACAACGACGCCCAATCGGCCACCTCGAACGCCTTCGCGCTGGGCGCCCGCACCTGGGCGCGCGGCCGCTTGCGCCGACCCCGAGGCTCGCTGTTGCCAGGCGCCGGGACAGGCCGCGAGGGCCGGTCCTGGGGATCGAGCTGGTCAACCGGCAACACCACGGTGACAAACAAGTTACACGAAGGTGACAAGTTTCGCCAGGTTTACGAGGGGGCGGGCGTTTTTCCAGCGATTCGAGCGGAAAACGGGTATGCTCAAGGTGACGTGGAGCTCATCTCGAAAACGACCGTGTACGCGCCCGACCTCGACGGCGGCCTTGCTTGGTTCAACACGGCTTCGCCGCTCTCGATGAAGGCCCTGCGGGGAAACATCGTCCTGCTCGACTTCTGGACCTACTGCTGCATCAACTGCATGCACGTCCTGCCCGTGCTGCGGGCGGTGGAAGAGCACTTCGCCGGGGAGCCTTTGGTGGTCATCGGCGTCCACAGCGGCAAGTTCACCACCGAAGAAGATCCGGCCCACATCCGCGAGGCGATCGGTCGCTACGATGTGGCCCACCCGGTGGTGGTCGACGACCGGATGGCCATCTGGAGTCGCTTCGCCGTGCGCTCGTGGCCCACGTTGATCGTGGTCCGTCCGGACGGGACGATCGCCGCCATCGCCCCCGGTGAGCCCGATCTGGACACACTGGTCACCTTCATTCAACGCGAGCTGGATCGGGCCCGCGCCAAGGGCAGTTTGGCCGCCGGCCCCCCGGAAGGCCTGCGCGCCGACGTAGACCAGCACACCTTGCTCCGCTATCCAGGGAAGGTCATGGCCCTGCCCGACGGACGTCTGGTCATCAGCGACAGCGGCCATCACCGCGTGCTCGTCACGTCCGAGCAGGGAGAGGTCGAGCACGTGGTAGGCAGCGGGCTCGCGGGCCTGTCCGATGGACCCTTTGAAACGGCAGCTTTCGACGATCCGCAGGGGGTCGCGTGGCATGACGGCTACCTCTATGTCGCAGACACGCGCAACCATGCCGTGCGGCGGATTGACCTGGAAAAGCGCGTCGTCGAGCGCGTGGCCGGCACGGGAGAGCTTGGCGTAGGGCCGCCGCTTGGCGTCGTGGACGCCAGAAAGACGCCGCTCCGTTCGCCGTGGGATCTGGCGAGCGTGGGAGACGTCATCTACATTGCCATGGCAGGCAGTCACCAGCTCTGGCGCTTTTCGCCCGCCCAGGAGACCTTGGAGGTCTACGCAGGCACGGGGGTGGAGGCCTTGATCGACGGGCCCGTGGAGCGCTCGGCGTGGGCCCAACCCTCGGGCATGGCCGTGCGCGGAGACCGTCTATTTGTCGCAGACAGCGAGACGAGCGCCGTTCGAAGCGTCCAGTTGAGCAAAGGGGAGGTCGAGACGCGAATCGGCGAAGGTTTGTTCGATTTCGGCGACGAAGACGGCGCCGCCGATCAAGCGATGCTGCAGCATCCGCTCGATGTCGCGGTGCTACCCGACGGCTCGCTGTTGGTCGCCGACACGTACAACGGCAAGCTCAAACGCATTGCCGGTGAGGGGCCGGAGAGCCGCGCGACAACGGTGCTGGAGGGGTTGAGCGAGCCAGGGGGCGTGGCGGTCTTGCCCGACGGGTCGTGGCTCGTCGCCGACACCAACGCGCACCGGATCCTGCGCGTCGAGAGGGGTCAGGCCCATCCGATCCCGATCGTGGGCGCGCCCCCCGCCCGCCGCGGCGTCTTGACACGGAAGAAGCCGCGGGGCCCGGCGCCCTCCGTCGATGGTTGGTTCACGACGCTCCTCGATCTACCCACCGGACAAGGCCTGCGCCCGGGGAGCGGCGCCCTGCGCTTTACCCTGCGCCACCAGCCGTCCCCCTCCTCGACCGTCAAGCTTGCGCCGGGAGCGCCGATTGCCGTTCGGGCCGAGGTCTCCCGACGAAGCGATCTCCTGCTCCTGCCCAAGCCGTTTGCGTCCATCGAGCCCCGTGTGGACGATAGCGGCGTCGTGGCGGCGTCCCTCGACGTGGACGTGACCTCCCTGCCCGATTCATGCATCGAGGCCGAGCTGGTGCTGGCCATCGACTACCTGGTTTGCGCGAGCGGTGACCAGTCCGCTTGTTTTCCAAGGAGCGCCCATGTGCGGGTGCCCGTGCGCTTGCTGGAGGCAACGGGTAGCCACGAGGTCTCCTTCGGCGTGGACCTGCCCGCCGACTAGCGCGCTAGTCGGACCTTTTTTGCCGCTTGCAAGGCGGGCTTTTCGTGTATCATCCGCACGATCTCCCTCACGCTTGGCTCTGCTACGCGGGCTCGCAAGCCCAAGGTCCCCATGCGCTACGCTCACTCCGCTGTTCGCGTCGTTGGTTGTGCGGGTCTATTGCTGAGCTTCGGTGCCGGTTGTTCGGCGGTGGACGACAGCGACGTCGTTCAGCCGGCCCACCACACGAAGAGTCCGACCGCCCAGGCCAAGGCCAACGTCATTGTGCTCAACCGCACGCCGGGCAAAGACATCCTGGTCGAACCGAACCGCATCCGGGTGGGGCTCGACAACGACGCCGACCTGCGCGCAGCCAACCCGGGGGACATCGTGGTGTGCGGCAACGGCGAAGGCTTCTTGCGCCGGGTGGTGCAGCTCCGCGAAGAAGACGGCAATCTGGTCGCCTACACCGAGGCGGCAGCCCTCACGTCCGCCATCGAGAGCGGTGGCCTGCATCACGCCTTGAGCCTCCCCATGGGCAAGGACATCAACGTCGACGGTCCCGAGGGGGAAGGCGTGGCGGTGGGTCTTGGCAACACCACCCTGGTCACCGACGGCAGCGTCGATATTTCGATTCGGGAAGGTCACTTCAACTTCGATCCGGGGTTCGATCTGTCCCTCGACATCGACGGCGGCCACCTCGAGTCCTTCGAAGCCATCGCCAAGGGCAGCATCGACGCGGGCCTGACCGTGGACGTTACGCTCCACGATCTGAGCGTCAAATCACTGTTCGACAAAGAGCTTTGGAAGCACGAATACCCATTCTTCCAGATGATTGGCCCGGTCCCGGTGGTGGGCGCCGTGGAGCTCGCGGTAGGTGTCGGCGTGGAAGTGGACGGCTCCGGGAGCGGCACCTTGACCACGGGCGGCTCGGTGACCGCGAGCATGGCGGCGGGCGCGCGCTACGACGGCTCCTGGCATGCGGTGGGTGACCACGACGTGTGGATGACACCGATCGTGACGAGCTACGACGGCGAGGGCGACTTCAGCGTGAGCGCCTACGCCTACGCCGAGGTCGGCATCAAGTTCTATGGTGTCGTCGGACCTTCCATTTCGGTCGGCCCGTACGTAGCTCTAACCAAGACCTACGGCGATCCGGGCCTGGTCCCAAGCGTGGGCCTATTCGGTCTGTTCGAAGCCCAGGTCGACGTGCCCTTCCTGGAAGACTCGTGGGTCGGCTACAGCGCCAGTCTGTTCGATGTGTACCGGGAATTTCCGCCCGAAGAGACGGGCACCACCAACGAGAACGGCGAAGCGCCGACGGACGCTTGCGGCGGCGTGAGCTATGAAGGGTTCTGCGACGCCGGCAGCGTGTACTGGTGCAGCGCAGGCGTGCTCTGGACGGCCGATTGCGCGGCGGCGGGCTACGGCTGCGGTTTCATCGACTCCACGGTCGGCTACTACTGCCAGGAAGGTTGTGGCGAGCTCGACTACGTGGGCGGCTGCAACGGCGACAGCCTGCGCTGGTGCGAAGATGGCAAGGTCGTGACCTACGACTGCGCGTCCATCGAGCTTGGCTGCGGGTTTGATGGGAAGCTTTACAACTGCTTGTGAGCGGGGGGCGGGAACGACGGTAAACGAGGGTCGGCGTCGCCCACCTCGGCGCCGGTGCTCGCGGGAGCCTGCCGCGCGGTAGCCATGGGGCGGCGGGCGGGGGTTGCGGGGAGCAGGCCGGCGCCGAAAGACCGTCAACGGGGTCGCGTTTTGGGCCTCAAACCCGATCGCAACAGATTTGTTTTGCAACAAGAATGTTTTGCAACAAGAATGTCTCGAAACAGTTTTGTTTTTTGAGGGCCCCCATGGTCGCCAACGTCACCGGAAAACCCGTTCAGCACGACAACTTCTTCAACCGCGAACGCGAGCTGGAGAAGCTCTGGCACCACCTCACGAACGACGACGTGCTGTTTCTGGCTCCACGGCGAGTAGGAAAGACGTCCGTCATGTATCGGCTGCGCGAACAGGCCGCCGAGCGAGGGGTCACGGTGAGCTACCTGAGCGTCGCGGATGCGGAGTCCGAGCTGGCGTTCACGAGACAGCTCTACGAGGCCGTCATCGCGATAGAGCCCGCGCGGTTGCGGCTGGAAAAGCTTGCCGAAGGGGGACTGGGTCAGCTCTTCCGAAGGATCAACAAAGTCGACTTTTTGGGGGTGTCCGTCGAGCTTTCCGATGCCGCTGCCGACCATTGGCGGCAAGTTGGGGAGGCTTTGATTGGAGCTTTGGCGGAGACTCGGACAAAGACACTATTGCTCGTGGACGAGCTCCCGGTCTTCGTGCTCGCTCTGTCACGCCTCGACGCGACGGGGGCGCGCGCTGCGGACTTCTTGAGCTGGCTTCGCAAACTGCGGGAAGCCCCTGCCACCACCGAGCATGTACGCTGGTTGCTCGCCGGGTCCATCGGCCTTGACACGGTTGCGCGCCGGCTGCGCATCAGCAAGACCATCGGCGATCTTTACGTTTACAACGATCTCGGCCCCTTCTCCCGGGAAACTGCGCTCTCATTCCTCGACGCTTTGTCTCAGACATATGTGCTGCCTCTCTCCGACGAGGTCAAGGCACGCCTGTGCGACCGACTCTCTTGGCTCCTACCCTATCACCTTCAGCTCGCGTTCTCCGAGCTGCGCGACCACTGCGGCGATCACCGCTGTGCGGCGACGGTCGAGGTGGTTGACCAGGTGTACGAAAAGATCCTGACCAAGCGCCCCTACTTTGACCACTGGGAGCAACGCCTGCACGAGGAGCTTGGGGAGCCCGACGCTCGACAAGCGGTGGACCTTCTCAACGCCGCGGCAAGAGACCCGAACGGCGCTTCGTTCACCACGCTGCGCGCAACGCTTGGCAAACATATTCATGAGCCCGACATGCGCGAAGAGCAGCTTACCTACCTGCTCGACGTCCTCCGTGGCGACGGCTACCTGACCAGCGCGGGAGACCGAGTGCGCTTCAGCTCACCGCTTTTGCGCGACTATTGGGCCCGCCGCATTGCCCCTCGCGTGGCACCGGGTCGGGGCTCCGTGCCTCCGTCGTCGAGGTCGTCGCAATGACGTCGCTGTCGGACCGCCCCAAAGAGCCTCTGCGCGACGTCGCCATCTACAATCCAGACCTTTTGCGAAAAGAAGAGCTGATTGCCTATTTTGTCGCAAGAAGACCGTTGCTCGAACGCATTGTCTCGGACCTGCGAGGTGGGCAGGCTGCCCAACACCACCTTCTGATTGGCCCCCGCGGCATGGGCAAAACCACTCTGCTCAAGCGCATTCGGTTTGCTATCGAAGACGACGACGCCCTCGCCGCGCACTGGATGCCGCTCACGTTTCCGGAGGAGCAATACGGTGTCACCCGCCTGTCAGACCTGTATCTAAACTGTATTGACGCCCTGAGCGACGCCCTGGAGGAGCGAGGTCTGACCCAGCGAGCTCGGGAGCTGGACGCCCAAGTGGCGGCCCTACCGGAAGGCAACGAGGAGGAGCGCAGCAAGCGCGCGCTGTCGCTGCTGTTGCAAGCGTCGTCGGGTTGCGAACGACGACTGGTGCTGTTGCTCGACAACGTGGACATTTTGCTGGACCGCCTCAAGAACCAAGCCTGGGCGCTGCGCGAGCTGCTTTCGAGGGAAGACCGCCTGGTGCTGGTAGGAGCAAGCGCCAGCCACCCCGAAATCACCTACACGTACGATGCGCCGTTCTACGATTTCTTCAAGGTGCACGAGCTGCGAGGTCTGCCCGCGGACGAAGCCCGTGAGGTGTTGTTGCACCTGGCCGACCTGCGAAACGCAGCCCATGTCCGCAAGGTCATCGAAGCGGAGCCCGCCCGTCTTCGAACCCTCCACACGCTATCGGGTGGCAACCCGCGCACCCTGGTGTTGCTGTTTTTTGTGTTGCTGCAATCCACCGCAGGGGACGCCCGCACGGACCTGGAACGCTTGCTCGACCATATCACACCGCTGTACAAGGCAAGGATAGAGGCGCTCTCTACCCAAGCGCAAAAGATTCTGGACACCGTAGCCGTGCATTGGCATCCCATCACGGCGGCGGAGGCGGCGGCAAGAACACAGCTCGAAGTAGGCGTGGTTTCCTCGCAGATAACCAGGTTGATACGGGACGGTGTGTTGGAACGAGCGCCCACCCCGGAGGGCACCAAGTCGGCCTACCAGATTGCGGAGCGTCTGCTCAACATCTGGTACCTGATGCGGCAGAGTCGGCGCGTTCGCCAGCGTCTGGTGTGGCTGGTGGAGTTTTTGAGGCTGTTTTACGGCGCGCAAGACCTAGCGTCGCACGCGCGTGGCCACCTAGGCCGAGAAGCGCCGGGGGATCGGAGTGCGCGGATGAGGCACGTGGAATACGGCCTTGCCCTGGCGGAAGCCGTGGACGAGCCTCCGCTGAGGCATGCGTTGGAAAGCACCGCGATGCGCGCGATGGTGGAAGACCGGAGGCTGAGAAGCGAGATAGCGAAGATCGTGGACTTGGAGGATGCCGACGTGTCCTTGCGTCCGGTGGTGGACAAGCACAAAGCGGCCGTGGAGCTGCGCGAAGCCGTGCTGAACGCGAAGGTGGATGTGCCGGGTTGGGATGCGGAGGCTTTTGCGGATATGCTGGGGGGGTTCCTCTCGCTGGGCCGTGCCGAGAAACGGAATCTCGCGGATTCTCTCCACAAACTGCCCGCAGCACAAGTCGAAGGGCTGTCGCGAATCTTCAACAAGGAGATCCGCGATTTTGTCGCTCTGTGCCGATCTGAAGCCATTGTTGAGGTCTTGCGGCGTGCGCTTCGAGAAGGCTACATGGAAGCCCCGGACGATCTAGAAGGCGCCCATGCCGCCGCCGTCTTGTTTGGCGCGCCTCAACTGCCTGTTGTCGCGCTCCTTTGGAAGCTCGCAAAAGATCTTGAAGTGTCGTGGGTTCTTGAGGCCGTGAAGCTTTCGAACGCGGGCGGAGGCTTTGCTTATGGTTGGTACAGGCTCGGCCTGTTCCTGAGCGGAAACCTCAAACGCTTCGACGAGGCCGAGGCGGCGTATCGGAAAGCCATCGACCTGGACGCCACCTACGCCTACCCTTGGCATGGCCTCGGAAACGTCCTGCAAAACCACCTCAAACGCTTCGACGAGGCCGAGGCGGCGTATCGGAAAGCCATCGACCTAGACGCCTCCTTCGCCTACCCCTGGCGCAGCCTCGGATACCTCCTGCAATACCACCTCAAGCGCTTCGACGAAGCGGAGGCGGCGTACCGCAACGCGACCGAACTAGACCCTGGCCGCGGCTTTTTCTGGAACAGCCTCGCTTGGTGTCGGTACACCAACGGTAAGATCGACGAAGAGACCGAAGAGGCCGCCCGCAAGGCGGTTCGGCTCGACCCCGAGAACCTGCATAGCGCGCACACCCTTGCGTCCATTCTGGTTCGTCGCGGAAAGTGGGACGAGCCTGCGGCGCTGATGTCCCGGGTCATCCATAACGGAAGCCCCGAGTACTTCGAACGCACCTGGGACGACATCGTCCGGTTTTTTGCAGACTGCGTCCGCGTGGGGCGGGCGGCGGTGGCGATCGAGCTGCTTGACGCGATTGGCTTCGGCGAACGCTGGTTGCCCATGCGGGCGGCGGTTCGGGCTACGATGGAAGGGCGGGAGTCGTTGCTTCGCCTTGCACCGGAGCTGCGCGCTCCGGCGGAGGAGCTCTACGACAGCCTGGTTGCCTCGCGCGGGCCTTCAGGCGACGGCGGCGCCGCCCCCTTAGCTGGATAGGCGATCCCGCTTCAACAAGTAATACACCGTCGGCGTCGCCACCAACGACAACATGTCGGAGAACAACAGCGCTCCGATCACCGCGATGGCCAGGGGACGCAACATGTCGGCGCCGGAGCCGATGCCGTAGGCCAGGGGCAACATGCCTAGGGCGGCGGCCATGCTCGTCATCAGCACGGGACGCAGACGGCGGCGACCCGAGCGAATGATGGCCTCGCTCAAGGGTAGACCCTCCGCGCGCAGGTGCTCTACCAGGTCTAGCATCAAGATGCCGTTCTTGGCGACGATGCCTACCCCGATGATGGCCCCCAAAAACGAGATGACGTTGAGCGACGTGCCCGTGACCCACAGGGCGGCGATGCTGCCAAACAGCGCCAAGACCGCCCCGAACAGGATGGCGCAGGGCTCTTGAAACGAACGAAACTCGAAGAGCAACACGGTGAACACCAGAAAGATGGCGGCGAACAGCACGATGAGCAGGTTCTTGAACGACTCTTGCTGCTGTTGGTAGAGCCCTCCGTATTCGATCATCGAGCTTGGAATTGTCGGGTCTTTGGCGAGGCGTTGCCGAATTTCGTCCATGGCACTGCCGAGCGAGCGGTGCTCCAGGCGCGCGGTGACCGCGACGTCTTGCCGAAGGTCTTCCCTACGCAGCTCGAGCTGACCAGGCACCTCGCGGATGTCGGCCACTTGGTGCAGCAGGACCAGGCGTCCGTCCGGCGCGCGCAAGGCCAGCTCGCGCAGCGTGGCCACGCGATCGAGGTGCTTGGGATCGAGGCGTACACGGATGCCCACGACGCGGTCGCCCTCCAACAGGCTCGACGCCGTCTCCCCGAGCAGGGCCGTGCTCACCTGCTTCGCCACCAGGTCGGCGTCGAGGCCGAAGCGGCGCGCGTCCTCGTCTCGGACATGCAGGTCGATGGACGGTCCCGCCTCGACCAAACCGTCGAAGGCATCCACCACGCCCGGCACGCCCTGGAGCACCGCTTCGACCTGCGGGGCCTTTGCTTTCAGGAGGGCCGGATCCGTGGAGAAGAGCTTGATCTCGATGGGGCTTGGCGCCCACATCAAGTCGCCGATCAAATCGCCCAGGATGCCTGGAAACTCCCACTCGATACCAGGCACCGTGACGTTGAAGCGGGCGCGCAGGTCGGCGATCACGTCTTCGGTGGCGCGCTCCCGGGACGCCTTGAGCTTGACCAAGAAGTCGCCCGTGTTCGGCTCGGCGATGGCGAGCGCCAGGCGCGCGCCGGTACGGCGGGAATAGCTCTCCACCTCGGGCATGGATAGCAAGATCTTCTCAGCCTCCCCAAGCTCGCGACTTGTCTCGGTCAAGCTGGTGCCCGGGGGCGCGGTGTAGTCGATGACGAAGGCCCCCTCGTCCATGCTGGGTAGAAAGTCCGATTCGAGCTGGGAATAGACGCCCCCGCCGAGCACCAGGATGCCCAGGGAGAGACCCACCGTGGCCCACGGGTGCTTCAAGGCAGCGCCCATGGCCGCCTCGTAAAGGCGCGTTCGGCCGCCGATGAAACCGCCCTTCTTTTCGGCGTGCTCATGCGCGTCGTGAGGCCGTTGGGCGCCCTTGGGGACGCGAATCAGCCAGGTTGCCAGCGTGGGCGTCAGGGTGACCGCGAGGACCAACGAGGTCAGCAGCGCGACCACCATGGTCAGCGCGAGCGCCCGAAAGAACACACCGGTAAGACCATCCAGGAACGCTAGCGGGATGAACACCACCACCGGCGTCAACGTGGAGCCCGCGAGCGGTATCAAGATCTCTGCTACCGCCCCTTCGACGGCCTCGCTGCGCTCCAAGCCTTCGCTCATCTTGGTGTAGATCGCCTCGACCACCACGATGGCGTCGTCCACCACCAGGCCGATGGCGGCGGCGAAGCCACCCAGCGTCATCAGGTTGAAGCTCATGCCCGCCACGTTCATGGCCACGATCGTGAACAGCACGGTGACGGGGATGACCAGCGTGGCCACCAGGGTGGTGCCCCAATTGCGTAGGAAGAGGTACAGAATGGCCACGGACAGCAACAAACCGAAGCCCACCGCTTCCCACACGCTGCCCACCGACTCGCGCACCAAAAGCGACTGATCGTAGAAGAACGCGAGCTTCATGTCCGGAGGCAGCTCGCGCCGCAGGGCCGAAAGCTCGTCTTGCAAGGCCGCCGCGATCTGGAGGGTGGAGCCGTCGGCTTGGCTGCGAATGTTGAGCAGGACGGCGTCGTTGCCGTCGGCCGTCACCACGTTGAACGCCGGCTCCGGAGCGCGCTTGACCTCGGCGAAATCATGCACGCGGATGGCCCTGCCGTCGCGGTCCGCCACCACCAGGTTCGCGACGTCGTCGAGGGTCGCTACCCTGCCCTCCGTCACCACCAGGTAGAGCGTGTCGTTCTCTTCGTGCATGCCGGCGGGCTCGACCACGTTGCTCTTGGCGATGGCATCGCTGACGTCGGTCAGGGCAAGGCCAAACGACGCGAGCGCGGTCGGGTCGACCACCACCTGGAGCTCGGGCGTGCGCCCCCCGACGAGGTCCACGCGGGCCACGCCGGGGATGCGCAAAAACCTTGGTTTGAGGTCGTAGCGGGCCTCTTCCCACAGCTCTTCGATGTTGCGTTGGGGGCTCGTCAGACTGATGCCCAGGATGGGAAAGGCCGTGAAGGTCAGGCGAAACACGTTGGTCTCGGCGCCCTCGGGCAGGCTCGTGCGGATTTGTCCGAGACGGCTCAACACGTACAGCTCGGATTGGACCATGTCCACGTCCCAGCGGAAGAACACGTTGACCTCGGCCGAGCCCCGCCCGGTCGCCGATTTGACCGAGACACAGCCGGGCACATCCTTCATGGACTCTTCGATGGGCCGCGTGATGCGCGCCATCATTTCGTCCGATGGCATGACGCCGTTGTCGACCAGGATGACCACACGCGGAAAGTTGGTCTGGGGAAAGACCGACGACGGCATGGTGGAGGCCGCGTACACGCCACCGACGCACAGGGCGAGAACGATGAACACGATCACCCGCGCGTAGCGGGTGGCAAAACGCCCTACCCAGGAGGATGCTGGGCCGCTCATTCGGAGCGCACCTCGACGCGGGTCGTGGCAGGCAGACCGTAAGCCCCCTTGGTCACCACCGTCGCGCCTTCTGCGATGCCCTCGCCCTGCACCTCCAAGAGCGGGCCGTCGCGCAGCCCCACGCTCACCTGTACCTGCGACGC
>CAYLJT010000110.1:0-14269 GCA_964383995.1 uncultured Polyangiaceae bacterium | reverse complement strand
CCCCGGAGGTCGTCGAGGCCCGTCACCAGCCCCTCCGTCCCGATCACGAAGTGCTCGCGGTTGTGCTCGATGTAGCCCCCGCCCGCGTTGGCGTTGGACTTTTCGACGGCGGCCACGACCTCCGCCACCGAGAGCCCCGCCGCGCGCAGCCGACCGGGGTCGAGGACGATCTGGTATTGCTTGTCTTCCCCACCGAAAGCATTCACCTCCACGATGCCTGGCACGCTCCGCAGCAGCGGCCCAATATGCCAGTCGAGGAGCTCTTCCCTTTGCATGACGGTCAGGTTGTCGTTCTCCACCACGAACTGGAAGATCTCCCCGAGCCCCGACGAAATGGGCCCCATTTCCGGCCTGCCGTAGGACTCAGGGATGGCCCGCTCGGCCTCGCGCAGGCGCTCGGACACGAGCTGACGGGCGAAGTAGATGTCGGTCCCGTCCTCGAAGGCGACGGTGACGACGGAGAGACCGTACTTGGAGACGGAGCGGACCTCCGTGGTGTGAGGGATGCCCGCCATGGCCCGCTCCGCCGGGATCGTGACGTATTTCTCGACCTCGACCGGGGAGAGCGCGGGGGCCGACGTGATGATCTGCACCTGGACGTTGGTGACGTCGGGGACCGCGTCGATGGGCAGGAGCCACGCGCTGCGGAGCCCGGCGGCGACGAAGATGAGCGTGGCCATCAGTACGACAGGGCGGTTCGCGAGGGCCCAGGCGACGATCGCTGCCAAGAGCTTCATTCTTCGTCCTCGGCGAAGGCGCTCTTGAGGACGATGCTCTTCAAGCTGAAGACACCGTCCGAGACAACGTCCTCCCCCTCGCGCAGGCCCGAGAGCACCTCCACCTTGCCGGACGCGCTCTCTCCGAGGGAGACCTCGTGGAGCTCGAAGTCATTGTCCGGGTGCCGAACGAATACCACCATCTTGCCTGCGATCTCGGTGACGGCGGAGCGCGGGACCAGGAGCGTCGGTGGCCTCCCTTCCCCTTCGGTGGTGGCCACGTGCGCTCTTCCATAGAGGCCCAGGCGAAGTCTGTCGTCGGGGGCAGCGAGGACGATACGCGCAGTGATGGAGCGGGCAACCGGGTCGACCTGTCTACCCACGTACTCGAGGGCCCCCACGAAGCGCGCGTCAGGATACGCGTTGAGCTGCACGTCCACGGAAGCCCCGGGGTGCAAGAGGCCGAGGTCCTTCTCGAAGACGCGCGCCACAAACCACACCGAGGTAAGGTCCGCGATGGTGGCCAGGCTGGTATCCGAGGTGACTGCCTGACCCAAGACGGCGTCGCGGGAGACGACGACGCCCGCGATGGGCGCCCGCAGCGAGAGCGAAGCGCCCGCGCCACCGCCCGTCCCCATGGCGGCCAGCTCGGCGCTGAGGGCCCGCACATCGGCATCCAGCGCGGTGGCCTCGGCGGCGGCGTCTTCCACCTCCTGGGCGGAAGCCAGGGTTTGGGTCTGCAGCGCCTTCAGCCGTTCGGCGTTGGAACGAGCCGCTTTGGCGCGGGCCGTCGCCGAGGCAAGGGCGCCGCGGACCTTGCCGAGCTGAGGGACACGGACGACGGCGAGCACGTCGCCGCGGGACACGGTCTGCCCCTCTTTGAACGAGACCTTCTCCAACCGACCTTCCGTGGGGGCGACCACCCGGGCGAGCCTGTCCGGATCGGCGGCGACCTCCCCGGGCAAGGAGACGACCGCCGACAAGCGCTCCCGACGGACGGGCGTCGTCGCTATCTTTGCGTCGGCGATGACCTGCTCGCTGAGCCGAACGCGCCGCGGCAAGGCCTCGTGGGCGGGCTTGTCCTCGTGAGGAGCGGCCTCCTCGGGCGCCTGTGTCTCGGACACACCAGCGCCAGCGTGGGGCGTGCATGCCGGGAGGGACGCGATGAGGGCCGCGCCGACCCAACACCAGAGGCGCCGTTTCTGACCAAGAAGAGACCATGCGATGCCCTGGGGGACCGCAAACCTACCCAAACACTGAGCCATGACGCAGCTCCTCGCGACCAACGCCGCGGGCCAAACCGAGGGCCTCCAAAGCTGTCCGCGCGCGCTCGCGTGGCGAAACGACGCGTCAAGGCAGCCGGAGAGACCGGACGAGCAAAGACCTCGGGATGCTCGTCAGGCGCGTGGAGGGCGGTAAACGCTGGAGAGCTCGACCGCGGGCACGGATTGGGCTGGATGGGGAGACCAGGTTACCGTGAAGGCGGGCAAGAACTCGGCCTCGAAAGCCGTTACATCGGGAGGCAGCGCCGCGGCGCCATGGACACAATGGCAGTCGGCGCAGCCGGGAGGACACTCTTGCTCGTCGTCTTGCTCACGGAAATGCGCAGCCGCTGCGTCGCCTTCGAGGAGGACGTCGATGGCGAAATGGAAGGCCCCGGACAGGCTCAGCGCGAGGCAAACCGCGAGCAGGCGCAGCACGAAAAAAGCTCGACGAGCGATGCTCGGGCTCGGAGCTTTTGACGATCGCGGACGCACGAGCGAGGAGGGTAGTCGA
This sequence comes from uncultured Polyangiaceae bacterium, assembly GCA_964383995.1. Classification (GTDB taxonomy): domain Bacteria; phylum Myxococcota_A; class Polyangia; order Polyangiales; family Polyangiaceae; genus CAYLJT01. The sequence goes on along the minus strand of CAYLJT010000110.1, from coordinate 11,777 downwards.
CGGGCGTTACGAGCGCAAGGGCTGCGTGTTCGAGGAAGGGCGCCTTTTTGTGGGCGAGGGCGCGGGCCCTTTGGCGGAAGCGCGCTGTTCAGCGAGCGTTGCGGCGCGCAGCGGCAGGACCTCGACCGTGCAGGCACGCACCAGGTCGCGCAGGAAACGATGGGCAGGGTCACCTTCGTTCCGCTCATGCCAGATCATGGATACGGTAAACCCGGGGAGCTCGAGGGGAGGCGCAAACCGCGTGAGCGGCAGTTGGGCGACGAAGAGGTTCGCGACCCGCTCAGGCAAGGTGATGACCAGATCGGCGTCGGCGACGACGTACGGCGCCACCAGGAACTGAGCCGACTGGAAGGCCACCCGGCGCGACATTCCAAAGCGGGTCAGCGTGTCGTCCACCACGCCGCCTTTCACGCCGCGGGGCGCGACGAACGCGTGCTTGGCGTTGACGAAGCGCTCCAGGGTGACCTTGCCATGGGTAAGGGCGTGGCCCTTGCGCACGAGGCTGACGAAGCGATCGTCGAAGAGCCGCTCGGATTTCAGCCCGGCCGTGAGCCGCTCGACCCCGACCACGCCGACCGCGATGTCGACCTCGGCGCGCAGGAGCCCTCCTGGAATGTCGTCCATCGAGGGAGGCACCACGATGTCCACCAAAGGGGCAACCTCGGACAAGCTTCGCATGAGCCGGGGGAGCACCATGACCTGCAGAAAGTCGCTCGACGCAAAGCGAAATGTGCGCTCAAGCCGGGCTGGGTCGAAGACCCCCGGCGGACCCAACAACTGGGAGATGGTGTCGAGCGCGGAGCGCAGCGGAACCGTGAGGGCCTCGGCCCGGGGGCTCGGCACCATTTTGTGGCCCACGCGCACGAGCACCGGATCGTCCAGGAGGGCGCGCAAACGCCCAAGCGCGTGGCTCATGGCAGGTTGGCTCAGGCCGACCCGCCGGGCAGCCAAGGATACGCTCCGCGCTTCGAGCAGGGCATTCAGAGCGAGGAGCAGGTTCAGGTCGAGCGCGTTAATATTCATTGTATGAATACACTATCATATAAAACATGCATTCGACAGATGTTTACGAGCACCTAGAATGTCCCTCGTCGGCGGCAATCGCAGACAACGTCTAGGAGAGCGACCATGAGCTACGTCATCGCAGGAGTTTCGGGCAACACGGGCAAGGCAGCAGCGCAGGCGCTGCTCAACGCGGGCAAGGGCGTGCGTGTCCTGGTGAGGGACGAAGCGAAGGGCAAGACCTGGAAGGACCAGGGCGCCGACGTTGCCGTGGCCGACCTGACGAACGCAAACGCCGTTGGCAAGGCCCTGCGTGGGGCGGAAGGGGCTTACCTTCTCTTGCCACCGAACTACCAGGTGGAAGACTTCCGTGCCCATCAAGACCGGACAACGGCGGCGCTGGCGCAAGCCGTGGTGGAGAGCGGCGTGCCGCATGTGGTGCTGCTTTCGTCGGCGGGGGCCGAGCTGCCCTCGGGGACGGGACCCATCGCGGGGCTCCACGTGGCGGAGAAGGTGTTGTCCGAGAACAAGGCAACCCGGTTCACCTTCCTGCGCGCAGGGCTGTTCATGGAGAACTTTGCGACCTCGCTGGGCCTCCTCGACCAGGGCTTGCTGCCGAGCTTCCTGCCTGCAGACCTGCCTCTTGACTATGTGGCGACCCAAGATATCGGCGCGCTGGCGGCGCAGCTCCTGGTGGAGGGAACCGATAGGAATCAGGTCGTGGAGCTCGGCGGCCCCGCGCGCACAACCAGGGACGCGGCGGAGGTGCTGAGCAAGTTGCTGGGACGCGCGATCGCCGTGCACGAGGCGCCCTTCGAGGCGGTGGTCCCGACGCTGACCGGCGCGGGAATGTCGGCGAATCTGGCGGGTCTGTACGAAGAGATGCTGCGTGCCATCGCGGGAGGTCGGGTGAAGTTCGGGGGCGGGCACCGGCGTCTGGAGGGGAAGACGAGCCTGGAGACGGTGCTCGAGGGCCTGGTTGCGGCGCGCTAGCGGTTGGTCGCGCGCGGGTGGGCGGCGGTCGTTGGTTGGCTGCCGCGGTCCCAGGTTGGCCGCCGCCGTCCCAGGTTGCGTTGCCGACCACCCGGGCGGGTTGGCCGCCGCCGTCCCAGGTTGCGTTACCGACCACCCGGAGCGCCGACCCAGGTTGCGTAACCGACCCAGGTTGCGTTGCCAGCCCAGATCGGCGACCTTGACCCAGGTTGCTCTGCGCCACCGACCCAGGTTGCTTTGCGCCACCGACCCTGGTTGCGTTGCCGACGGCCCGGCGTACCGACCCAGGTTGCGTTGCCGACTCGGGCTGCGGAGGCGCGCGGCCCAACCAGGCTGCCGATGAACGGGCTTCCGTACGCATACCGGACAACCAAGGAGGCGTTGCAGGGTGTCCAAAAGTGTCCACGCTCTGGCCAAAAAAAAATGGACACCCCCACGCGGTAGGAAAATCGCCTTCTTTTCCGGTTCGGATGTTGGCATGCGCTTTGTTGTGACGGCATCCATGAGCCAACCCCGCGAAGTCGTCCCCGGCGCCACCTACCTCATCACGCGTCGAACCCAGGGTCGACATTTCCTCTTCCGACCCGACGCTGCAATTACGCAGCTGCTAGTCTATACTCTCGCCGTTTCCGCGGCGCGCTACGACATCAGTGTGCACGCGTTCTGCGCGATGTCTTCGCACATCCATCTGGTCATCACCGATGCGAGAGGTGTACTTCCTCGGTTTCTCCAGTACTTTCATCGGATCGTCGCGCTTGGCACGAAGGTGCTTCGTGCGTGGGAAGGTCCGGTCTGGGAAAACGAGCACACGAGCGCGGTTCGTTTGCTGACACGCGCGGCAATCATGGAGAAGATCGCCTATGTGCAGGCGAATCCAGTGGCCTCAGGGCTGGTTCAACACTCCCACGAATGGCCTGGAGCAACGACTCGCGCACTTGAGATGGGGAGGGAGGTCCTTACCGCACCACGCCCCAAGGTCTACTTCAACCCCAAAAACCCGCGCTGGCCCCGAAAGGCGTCGATCGCAATCACGCTTCCACCAATGGTAGAGGCCGATCGGGCGGGTGAATTTCGCGACGGAGTCACAACCGAAGTCGAGCAGCAAGAGGGAGCAGCCCGTCGAGCAATGCAGCAGGAAGGGCGCCGCTTTGCTGGTAGGTGGCGAATTTGTGCCATGTCGCCTCGGGAAAAGGCGCGCGGGGCGGAGGCAAACAGAAACCGCGATCCGGCATCTGCGGTCGGTCGAGCTCAACCGGGCCCAGTATGGAGAGAGGCCGCCGCAGCGTTGCGAAGATTTCGTGCCGCCTATCGGGCAGCTCTCGCGCAATGGCAGGCGGGCGTTTTCGACGTGGGCTTTCCGAGAGGCACGTGGTGGATGGGTGTGTTTCACGGCGCCCAAGTTTGTGGGTAGCGGGGGGAAGCCCCATCCAGCAGGATCTGGTGGGTCGCGAAGCCTCGTGCGCTGCGGGGTGCTAAGGCGTCCGGTCCATATTACCAGTCCGCTGTGCTTTGGTTTGGACGACATAGTTCCGCTTGCTACTCGACGGTACGGAGTTGCTAATTTCGACCGGACGCCTAAGGTGGGAAACTTGACACGTGGGAAGGTCCCGGAAGCTCAACCTGGGTCATGACCGCTTGCAGGGGTTAAGAGCTAGGTCTCCTGCGCGGCCGCGAGTGGGAGCCTAACCCCGTTTGGGAGCCCAACCTGGGTGCATGGGAGGATCTCTGGTCGGGAGGGATCTCGGAGGGCTCTCATCCCGGGCTCGAAGTGTATGACCACGCGCGATCCGGGCCAGGAACCCTTGGGCAGGTCCTAGGAACCGCTGTCCACCCGGCTCAACCGACCCACGCTGGGACGCCCGCCAATATGACGCGTTGTGCGAAGCGACACGGCGGGAGTAGAATGGGAGCTTTCAATCCCGTCCGAGGTTGCCGCTGATGAACTCCAGCCTGATGAACTTGGACGCGGCAGCGACCATTGAGCTGTGCGCGTCGCTCACAGCCTATGGCGAAGCTGGCGCTCTAAGTCGCGACCTAGTGACTCAGGTTGGAAGCCACGCGGTCCGTGCGCACGGGCGAAACGCCGAGGTGATCCTCGCCTTGGGGCGCATGCTGCTTGCCGCCGACCAGCTCGCAGAGGCGGAGCCCACGCTGAGTCTCGCAACGTCCCTCGCACCGACCGACCCCCGCGGTTTTCGCTTGCTGGGCGAGGCACTGCTCGCGCTGGGCAAGGAGACAGGCGCCGGCGAGGCGCTCGACAAGGCGATAGCCCTGGGCGCTAACGACGACGAAACCCTTTTTCTCCGCGACTGCGCGCGCAAGTCGGGCTCCCATGCCAAGGTTGTCGGAGCCGTGGCGCCATCCCCCGAAAGCGGCGCCCGGCGCTCCCATCCGATTTCGAGGATCGTCCCTGTCGACAAGCGCAAGGAAACGCCGTGGCCTGCACCGCGAGAGCGCGTCCCCACGTTGCCGTCAGAAACCGAGCTGCGGGCGACGGCGCCACGAAAAACACAGCCCTCGGCAGGGCAAGCCGAAAGCGCGACCGAGCGCGAATCGCAAGAACCAGCGCCCGCGCAGGCACCCAGGTTGAGTCCTGGAGAGGAAGCCGCGGCCGACTCGACTCGGGGTGAGCTGGCTACCGCGCAGGGCGGTCAGCTCCGCGAGCTCAAATTCCTAGACCCCCACGACGAACGCAATCGTCTCGACCGCTACGAGCTAATTTGCGAGATCGCGTCGGGCGGGATGGCAACCGTGTTCCTCGCCCGACTCGCAGGAGTGGGCGGATTTCAGCGCTTTTTCGCGATCAAACGCCTGCATCCTCACCTGGCGGACGACGAGGAGCTCGTTCAGATGTTCCTCGACGAGGCGCGCCTCGCAGCGAGCATTCACGACCCCCACGTGGTGCCCATCCTCGAGGTTGGCACGAGCAAAAGCGGCTACTACCTCGTGATGGACTACGTCGAAGGGTGCACGCTGGAGCGCCTTTTCGTACGGGCACGTGCAGTTGGAACGCCTGTGCCGCAGGCCGTCGCCCTCCGCGTCGTCCTGGATGTTCTGGCCGGGCTCCATGCGGCCCATGAGCTTGCAGACGCCGAAGGCAAACGCCTCAACCTGGTTCACCGCGACTGTACACCTCAGAACATTTTGCTCGGTGCCGACGGAAGCTCCCGCATCACCGATTTCGGGATCGCGAGCGCGGCCGCCCGCCTTTCGAGCACGCAAGCCAAAGTCGTGAAGGGCACGTTGGCCTACTTGTCTCCGGAGCAAGCCCGAGCCGAGCCGATCGACGCGCGCTGCGACCTTTTCGCCGTGGGCGTCGTGCTTTGGGAGCTGCTCGCTGGTAGGCGGTTGTTTCGGGCGGAAACCGAGGGCAAGACCTTGGCTCGCCTGCTGCTCGAACCGATCCCGCGGCTCCGCGACGTCGCCCCGAGCGTCCCCGCGGCCCTGGAAGCAGTAGCGGCGAGGGCCCTCGAGCGCGAGCAGGACGCGAGATTTCAAACGGCCATCGAGATGTCGGAGGCGATTGAAGATGCTGTTCGACAAGCTGCAGGCAGCCTCGACAATGCGGTTGCTTCCCCGAGGGACCTGAGCAGGTACGTGGTGTCACTGTTCGGCGCCGACCTGGCAAAGAACCGAAACGGGGTGCGCGAGTGGCTTTCAAGCGCCGGCGAGGTCGTGCCTCCGAGCTCGCGTTCGGAGCTCCTTGCGGAACGCGCCCCAGGGTCGGACCTGTCGAGCCCGCCCCCATCGACGAACCTGCAGGCCGCACCGACGAATGAAGCGATCGAGGAATCCGCGCTCGAAGGAGCGAGCGAGTCTTCGGGTGGCACGGTCGCTGAGGCTCCGGCCGCACTCACGGCCCGCGCGGCACCTCTTGACGGCCGGCGCTTCTTGGCGCTGGCGGTAATCGCCCTCGCGATCGCGCTGTTCGCGGTCGCCGTCGTGGGGCTCTTATACTTGCAGTACAAAGAGAGCCACCCGAATTGGCCGCGCCAATTCCAACCCGGGTGACGGACACGCGGTCGAACGCGAGCAACTCTGGGGACAGGGGATCGGCGTGACCGACAACCCCTCAACCGGAGCCATGGCGAAACGGCAAGCTCGATCCGACCGACGAAAGCAAGTTCAGCCCCAGTCGTCCGCGAGCTTCGGAGTCGTCCGCGAGCTTCGGAGTCGTCCGCGAGCTTCAACCTGGGTCGGACCCGCCCGAGTCGGGCCCCCGCAAAATTCAACCTGGGTCGGGCCCGCCCGAGTCGGGCCCTCGCAAAATTCAACCTGGGTCGGGCCCCCGGCCCAACCACCAAATTCAACCTGGGTCGGGCCCCAGGGTAAATTTCAACCTGGGTCGGCCGCCAACCTCAAGAAACCTGGCGTGGCCCGACCTCAGGCGTACAATACCCCCATGGCGCCGCACGCACGTCGTCGGTCCCGAAACCCCATCGCCGCAGCCGCAGCCACCCTCGCGCTAGCGAGCACGGCCTGCCAAGCAACACCCCCCGCGACGCCGAACGAACCGCCAGCCCTCCTCGCGGCATCGCGCGACGCCGGGCTCGCGCTGAGCGACCCCTTCGCCATCGACGACGAGGTCGTGCACAAGGTCGCGCAAGCGGTCGGCGAAAGGGGCACCCCCGCCGAGCGTCTGCGGCGCCTGCGCGACTACCTACGCGCCTACCAACGCGACGTAGGTTTTTCGTACGAGCGAGCCACCCTGACCGCCAACGAAGCTTACCACGCCGGCAAGGGGGACTGCATGGCGTTCACGCTGCTCTTTTCTGCCCTGTCGCACCGCCTGGGTCTACCCACCTACGTCGTCCACGTGACCCGGATGCGCACCTACTACGAGGCAAGCAACACGTTCTTCGTATCTTCCCATGTGGCCGTCGCGATGGACCGCGGTCCGAACGCCGTCGTCGTCGATTTCTCCGAGGAGATCGACGACTACCGTGTGTCGCTATACGACGCCATCTCCGACGACGCGGCGCGCGCGCTCTTCTACAACAACCTGGCAGTCGACGCCATGCTGGCAGGGCGGCTCAGCCAGGCCGAAGACCTCCTGCGTTTCTTGCTCGCCCAGCAGCCCGACCTACCCGAGCTTCACAACAACCTGGGGGTCTTGCTCAACCGAAAAGGCCGCGCCGAAGAGGCCCTGCTCCTGTTGGAAGGTGCCATCGCGCGCTTTCCTACCTACCTGCCCTTGTACACCAACGCGCTGGAGGCGGCGCGCCGCGCCCATCGACCGGACCGGGAGGTCAGCCTCGAACAGCGTGCGCGCGCGCTCGCGGAGTCAGACCCCTATTTCGCGTTTTCCAGGGGGCTCGCGCTGTTCGAAGATCAACGCTTCGCGGACGCGGCCAAAGAAATTCAGCGCGCGGTCGACGAGGAGCCCTCCAGCGTAACCATGTGGTCCTGGCTCGCCCGAGCTTACCTTTCCGCCGGCGACACGGCGAACGCAAAGGCGGCCTTGACGCGCGCGAAGAACGTCTCGCCGAACGACGCCAGCCTGCGCGCGCTCGAGGCGAGCTTCACCACGCCCTGATCGGCGAGCTGGCTCGCGCACCTTTCCTTGCCACGCCGAGCGCGATACAGGTCAGCCGAGGGTCGGGTAAGCAGACAGGCGGCGTCTTCCGGGGCGCGGCTCGGAAAGGGTAAGATCGCAACGGGCAACCGGCACACCGTCAGAGGTCGACTCTACCGACACCGTCCCGCCGTGAAGCTCCACGACGCTTCGCGCGAGGCTCAACCCCAACGTCAGGCCGCGGCCGCGGGAAGAGCCTTGCCGTGACAAGAGCGCTTCGAGCTCGTCGGTGGCAAGGAGGCGAGAGCCGTGCTCCACATCGACTCTTACGATCTTCTCCGGACCCGTCGGCAGACTGGCACGTACCCGGACAGCTCTCGCCCGGGGATCGGACGCGGCGGTCCGCAGTGCGTGCGCGACGACGACCGCGATGGCCTGCGGCAAATATTGAAAGTCGGCGGGCACCGAGGGTAGTCCATCGGGCACCTCCACCAGGACTGGCGCCGTCTCGTCTCCGGTCAGCTCCCGCGCCTTTCGCACGGCAAGATCGAGCAGGACCCCGGGGTCCAACGGTTGAAAGCTCAACGTCAGTTGCCCCGAGTCCACCCGCGCGGCATCGAGGATGGTCTCGATGAGCGCCAGAAGCTCGCGTCCTCGCGTCGTAATGAGAGACAGGGACTCGCGTTGCGATGGGCCGAGGTTCTCGGCGGCCAACAGCTCCGCGAAGCCCAGAACCGCATTCAGCGGACTCTTGAGGTCGTGACTGACGCTCGCAAACAACAGCCCTCGCATGCGTTGGGCCCTCGCTCGGGCCGAAAGCGCCTGTTCGTGCGCCTCGGCGAACACCCGGAAACGCTCCGCCAACACCTCGATGGCGCGGCCCAGGTCGCCCACCTCGGAGAAGCGCGCCGGCCTCGAAATCTGGGTAGCTCCCCGCAGCACACTCTCCGTGCTCAAAAGCCGGACGCGCATCGTGGCATTGGCCAAATCGTCGGCGATTCCCCGGCCCAGGCGCCTCCCCAACCACCCCGCCAAGAGGACGGCGAAGAGCGCCAGCGCGATGCCAGGCGCAACGACCGACGGGTCCAGACTCGCCGAAAATCGGACCAGACCGCGGCCGTCGTCGACGGGCGTAACCGCCAGAAGTCCACCGTCGCGCTCGCGAACCACGAACGGGCCGTCGTGGGTCAGCTCGCGGTCGAGCCAAGCTTGGTAACCAAGCGGTCGAACTTGCTCGATGACCCGCGCCCGTCCGTCCTCGTGCAGAACCCCCGGCGTCGGTTCGAGGCCGATCTGCGCGACCAGGAGCGCCGTCGAACCGCCGCTGGATTCCAAGAAGGCACGCAAATGCGCGTGGGTCACCAGCACCGTCCCCACGCCCACGAAGGCGACGGGAGCCGCGACCGCGAGGAGCACCCTGCGTGTCATGCGCAACTGAGGTCGCTTGGTGCGTTGCTCGGCGTCGAGCAGCACGCTGACTGTCTCGGACGGCGCGATCTCCAGCAAGCGGTTGGTGGCGCTCCGCGTGAGCACGTAGTGAGGCAAGGCGGCCGCGCCGAGCAGCGTCACCGCCAAAACGACGAGGCTCATCGCGCGACTTTCGTCGAGCATGGCGGGACGCAGGCCAGGCAACGCGAGCAGCGTCGAGGCGATGGCGTGGGGCAGGAAGAAGCGCTGCGTGAGGGCGTAGGGGAGCTCGGCCAATCCGCCCAGCTCGTCGGGCTCCACGGCCTTCGAGCCCAACGCCAGGGCGCGCAGCACAAAGCGATGCTTGTGCAGGCGCGCGAACGACAGCCCGAACGTCACCGCCAGGGACGCCGAAGCGACCATCGCCACCTGCGTCACGACGCTCTCCGCGACGCTCTCATCGAGCAGCAACAACCGGGGAGCGAGCAACACGATCACCACGAACGAGACGAGGCCCGCGAGGGCCTGACGCCCGAGCACCCTCGGCGCAAAGCGTCCCGCCGCGTCGTTCATTGGGGCTTCCTCGCGGCCTTGGCGGGCCCGGGGGGAGGCGTCGAAAAGCGCCTCGGACCCGAATAGCTGCCGGAGATGCTGAGCGGGTCGACGTCGGGCTCCGCACCGCCCCACGCAGGTAGCGTGAAGGAGAATGTGGAGCCCTTGCCGAGCTCGCTCTCCAGCTCGATGACCCCACCGTGCTTTTGCACAAGGCGCCTCGCGATGGCCAGCCCGAGGCCCGTGCCGCGCCGTCGCGAGCGCGCGTCGCCAGATTGCCGGTACTCTTCGAAGATGGCGGCTCGCTCATCCGCCGCGATGCCGGGACCTGTGTCCGAGACAGCCACCGAGACCTGCGTCCGCGTGGTCGAGAGGCGCACGACGACCGAGCCCCGCGCTGTGAACTTCACCGCGTTCTGCACGAGATTCGTCAGCACCTGGCGCACACGACGTTTGTCCGCGTGGGCGAACACGCGCGTCTCCCCTTCGAGGGAGAGCAGCAGCGGTTTGTCTCCCAGGGTCGCGGAAACCTCGCGCAGGACCTGATCGGCAACGGCGCGCACGTCGACGACGGAAGGGGTGAGCTTGAGCTCGCCGGTCTCGAGGGCCGATAGATCCAAGATGTCCGCGATGAGCGTCGACAGGTGTTGACCGCTCGTGCGAATCATCGAGATGTCCTCGCGCGCGCTCGGCGAAAGGGGCCCGTCGACCTCCGATTCGAGGACGTGCGCGAAGCCCAAAATGGCGTTTAGCGGCGTGCGTAGCTCGTGCGACAGGCCCGCCAAAAACTCGGAGCGCTCGCGATCGAGGGCCGCCGCCTGGGCGACGTCCGCGCGGTAGCTCTTGGCCGCGGCGAGGAAGCGATTGACCAGCACGTCGAACGCGGCGGTCAAGACACCCACCTGATCGAGGGCGCGGACGGGCACCAGTTGACGCGCGGGATCCCCTTCACTTCGCGCCATTTCTTCGATGCGCTGCTTCACGAAGCCGACGTCGTCTCGGACAGGTCGCGTGAAGGCGACGGTCACGCCCACGGCCACGGCGAGCAACAACACGGTCAGCACGGCCACCGCGTTCACGAGGCCAATCGCCTGCGTGGGTGGGCTCGGCGCCGCCACCAGCACCACGACGGTCAGGTGCTTGAGCGGCGGCGCCAGCGCGCGGGACGCAAATTCGAGCCTCCCCGTCGTGGTTTGTGTGCGCCCGTGGCCACGCACGAGCATGTCCACCACAGCCTCTGTGGCGGGCACGCCGTAGGTCTCGTTGAGCACGATGCGCCCATCTTGATCGGCCAACAGAATTTCGGCCCCACTGCGACGCGCGGCGCGCCCCAAGAACTCCGCGCGATCTTCGACGGCCATGCCTCGCAAGCGCGCCGCGACGGCTACCGCGAGCACATCGGCGCGGTTGCCCGACGCGCGATCGCTCACGTCCTGCATCTGCCGAATCCCCAGCAGCGCGATCACCACGGCGGCGAGCATCCCGACCACCACCACGATGGCAGGTGCGAGGGGACCGAGGGGCACTTCGCGCTTCGCAGCAAAGTGCGGCCGCGGCAGGTGCGGCATCGCGGGGTTCACCGGGGATCCGTCGACAACATGGCAAAGAGCGCGTGATCGAGCCAGCGCCCCGCGCACCATTCGGCGGAGCGCGCCACGCCTTCGAAGCGAAAGCCCGCCCGCTGAATGACGCTCAAGGACGCGTGATTGTCAGTCGCGGCGGCCACCTTGAGCCGATGGACCCCGACGTGACGAAACGCAAAATCCATGGTCGCGCGGCAGGCCTCGCTCATCAGACCGCGCCCCGTCGCGTCGCGCTTCAGCCAGTAGCCCACCTCGGCGGAGCGATGCATGTGGATCAGGGCTTCGAGGCCGATCACCCCCAAGAAGCTCCTGCCCGCCCGTTGACGAATGGAAAATCGCAGGGCCCGGCCTTGGTCCCAGTCGGCCGCGCAGGCCTCCGCGAAGCGCTCGCTGGCCGATTCATCCGTGTGGTAGTGCACCCACGGGAGCCATGGTTCGAGGTGCTCACGGCAGCCCTGAACAGCCAGCCATATCTCGGCGGCGTCGGACGGATCCACGGGCACCAAAAGAAGCCGATCGGTGACGATGGGCATCGCCCGCATGTCGGATCGGCCGGGGATAACCAGCATGAACTCGCCAGCCTACCACCAAGGCGGCGCGCCCCAAGGGCTCCGAAAATCGACGCAGCACCGCCGTTTTCTTCTCCCCGAAACGTTCCCGAAACGATCGCACGACTACACCCCCAATCAACGCGCACGAGGTCCCCATGAAGAAGGTCGAAGCCA
>CAYLJT010000109.1:0-14280 GCA_964383995.1 uncultured Polyangiaceae bacterium | reverse complement strand
TTTTTCGCCTTCGGGCGCGCGGCCGAGGGCCCGCCCGACGTCCTCGCCGAGCCTCGTCCACGCGTCGCCGTCCAGGCTCTTCGAGCCGATTTTTACGACGATTTGCTTTGTTTTCGAGAGCCCGCGGCGGGCCGTGTCGTGATCTTCCAGGGCTAAGGCAGCTACGTTTTCTTCTTCTTCAGCCATCTTCGTTGAGCCGCGCCACTTCCTCGTCGAAGGCGGCCTCCAAACGTCGGCGAAGATAGGCGGGAAGGGACGCGCTGGCGACAAGCACCGTATCGATGCGACGCGTCAAGCTGTCGCGAAAATCCTCCGCCTCGGACGGGCTCTCGGCGCCCTCGGGTTGGAACGAAGGCGACGTGGCGCGGGACAGCGAGCGGTCGATCAGGCCCCGCACGCGTCGAGCCTCGTCGACGCCGATGCGAGCGGCGTGGTCCCGGTCACGGACCTGCCCCAGGTAGCGGTCGAAGAGCAGCCCCAGCGCGTACACTTCCACCCCCCGCACGACGGGACCCACGGGCCCGAGGCCGACCCGACGCAGCAGCCTGCGAAGCAGGAAATCGAGGGCCTTTTTGAGGGCGCGCGTCTCTTCGTCGGCGGACGGCGAGGCGAGCAACGCGCGCGCATCGGTGACCAACGTCAGGCCGTGCGCCGTCGCCACGTCTTGCGCCACGGCACCGCGCACCTGACCTACCAGCCGGCTCGGCAGAAACGGCAGCGGAACCGCGTCTGCGAGGGCGCCGAGCGCGCCCAACACCGCGAGGCGGCTACCATCGGCCGCGGCGGAGGTGGGGTTGTTCGCGGGCCTGTCGGAGCTTCGGGACGCCATGGGGTGACCCTAATACAGCTCGGCCGTCGGCGGGCGCTGCGCGCTCACGAGCTTTTTCGCAGGAGCCCCATCGTCCACAGCGCCAAGCCCACCAACACGACGCCCAGGACGACCCCGATGGTCGTGCGATTTTGCTCGGTCCACGGTTGGTCTTTGGGCGCGTCGACGGCGCCGAAGAGGGGGCTTGGGCTGGCGGGACCGAGGCTGACGGTGGCGGGAGCCCGGTCGCGCTCCGCGCGGTCCAGGATCGTCTTGAGGTCGTAGTAGGGAGACTGACCCGTAGGGTTCCCGACGTACAAAGTGTGCGCTCCGCCCGCGCTCGCGCGCAGGATGACCTCGCGGTTTCGCACCTCGCCCTCGACGCTGCGAATGACCAGAGGTGGCGAGTCCTCGTCGTCGATGACGATCTGATACCAGCGCTTGCGCGTTTGGGAGATGGGTAGGCGGGTGGAGGTCAGGACAAAACCTTCCCTTGGCGCGACCCGGTAGATGATCCCTCCGCCCACGTCCGGCCAGACCGCCTTGAAGGCCGTCGACTTCACGGAGACCTGCCTGGAAAATTCGGCGGTCTCGATGTTCAGGCGCAGCGCATCGAGGGGGATACCCTGGGTCCCAGCGTCCAGGCTGACGATGGTGCGCTTGTTTCCCGGGTCTTTGCTGATGCTCTCGATCGGGAGGGGCACCCAGGTGACCGGATCCATGGCGTCCGGCGTGTAACAGCCGACGTCCGCCCCCTGGATACGCAGGGAAGGCTCGTAGTCGCGGGTGGACGTCCCGTCCTTGGGGGAGGGGCCGGGGAGGAGGGTAATGCGGAGGTAAGGTTTTTCGGACGCGGGGTAGTCGATGGCAAGATTTTCTACCCGGCCCTCGGCGGCGGGCACGCGGTAGACGTACGCGCCCTCCGACAACAGCGCGAATTGCCCTCGATTTTCCGCGGTCTCGACGCGAACACGGCGAAGGAAGGTGTCACCGTCGACTTGCAAGACCGCCCGGCAATGACGGCGGTTTTCGCCCGTCAGCGAGAAGGTCGCCTCGACGCCGCCGTCGGGGAGGACGCCCGGATCGAGCAGGATCGCGTGGAGGAGCGTCGGTGGCCGCGGCGGGGAAACGGTTTGAAGCACATAAGGCACCTCAACGCCGTCGGGCCCCTGAATCCGCAGGTCCGCCAAGAGCTCGCGCGCCTTGCTGCTTTGGTAGAGCGCCACGTCGACATCGAAGCGGTAGTCCCCCGGCGCCGAGATTCCGCTGATGGACAGCGATTGCTCGTAGTGGGAGAGGTCCGCGACCCCCTCTGCGCGGGCGCTCGACGCCGCCAGTAGGATGAGGGCCAGTGCCGCCGGGCCGGCTCCGGGCGGCAGAGGCCTTGGGCTCGGGGTCCTTGATTTGGATTCGGGATCATCCTCACGCATCAGTGCCACGATTCTCGCGCCGAAACGCGCATAAAGGAAACCACCTGCCACGAGCAGCGCGCCAACGCCCGTGAGCAAGATAATCTGGTACAGCCGCTCCACGTTCCACACGTCCCACAGGGCGAGCTTGGCCACCGTCACCACGAACAGCACGAGGCCCATGATGCGGTGAAACGCGTCGCGTACGGCAAATCCGGCCACCAAGAGCCCCGCCGCGGACAGGCCTAGAATCAACGTCGTCAGCATGGATAAGGATCCTTGCTGGGCGTCCATGGCTGTATGCCAGGCGTCGGAGAACGCGTACCACTCCGCGTTGTCCAGGAACACGGTGGGAAATGCGGGGTAGTCGGTGAAGGCGCTTCGCGCTTCGCTGATCGCCAGTGTGATCAACAGCAGGTATCCGAGGCCGGTCGCGACCATGGCCATGGCGCGCAGGCCGCCGCGCGTAACGTCGGGGGAAGCTGCCTTGGCGCCCCTCGCCAAGAGCCAGCCCGAGAGCAGGGCCGCCACGCTGATCCCGAAGAGCGAATAGGCCCTCGGATTCCACACGACGACGGGTAGGGGGGAGCCCTCGCGACCGAGGGAGCTGAAATACCTGTGACTGGCCTCGTCGGCCGCGACCACGTCGACGGCGCCAAGGCGTATCAACGCCGCGAAGAAGAAGAGCGAGGCAAAACCAAGCCAAATCGGCGCGCGGGTGCGTGCGGCGATGGCGGCGCACACGGCCCCGAGGGCTGCCCAAAGCACCGTGACCGGGGCGCCCGACAGGCCAAACGCCAGGGCCGCCGCGAACAGGGCCAGGGCCTGCCCGAGCACGATCGCCGCGGGATCCCGCTCCCCAGGTACCGCGCGCAACAACACGAGACCGAACGCGAGATCGACCACGCCAGAGGCCGCCGTCAACAGCGCTCGAAGGGTGGGCACGTCGTCGCCGGTCGAGAGCAGCGCCGTGCCCAAAAAGGCCAGCACCGCGATGGAGCCTGTCAGCGCAAAGGTCCAGTTGACCTCCCGGTGTCGAAGGGCCCGCACGCCCACGGTGACGACATAGGTGAGAGCCCAGAGGGCCGTGGCGCCCAAGAACACGGGATCGACGGCGACTTGCTGCCCGTCAAGCTGTGCGAGCACGACGCCCGAGGCTGCGAGGACCAGTGTCGCGGTGGCGACGGAGGCGCCGAGCAGGCCGAGAACAAGGCCGCTCCGCAGCGCGATGTGCAGCGCGGCGAAGGAGCTCATGGCCAGAATGAGGACCAACAAACTGGCATGCTCCGCGACCAACAACAGGGTAGCCAACAGGACAAACAGGCCGAGTCCCGTGAACGCCCGCAGAGCGGCCTTAGGGTCGATCGCGCCCCGCAGCGCGTCGCCCAGTTGGTCCCCCGTGCCGCGCACGAAGCCGAGGAGGTAGACGAACGTCCAGACGCCGAGCAGGGTGACTAACGTGGCCCGCGTGTCACCGGAGACATCCGCGCTCACCACCACGAAGGCCAGGAAGGCGGCCCCCATGGGCACGAGCAAGAGCGCCACGGCGTCGAGCAGCGTGAGGGCCACGATCGAGGCTATCGCAAGGCCAATCGCGATGAAGGCGAGGAGCCGCGGCGTGTCGTAGAGCAGGAGCGCCGCCGCCCCGTGGGCCAGCACGAGGCCCGCCAGACCGAGCGATTTTGTCTGAGACGGCGGCGCGCCATTTCGCTTGCCGAAGAGGGCAGCGACCACCCACTCGGCCGCGAAGAGGCCCGCCGCACAGAGGGGCACCACGCGGGCACCGAGGTCGTAATAGGCACCCACCAACATGGCCTCAGGCGCGTCGAGATAGGGGTTGTCGCGCAGATCGTGGATGTCGAAGAAGCGCACGTACCAACCGCCAAACAGCACCGTTGTGCCGAGCACGGCGAGCCAAGGCACGTAGCGGAAGCCGAGCCGCGTCGCGACGAACAGCGAGATGCTCGTGATGAGCAAGAGATAGCCAAAAAGCTCCGTAGGCCGGTCTTGGCCTGTGGACAGGACAATGGGGTTGGCGAACCCCGCGAGCAGCGTGACAATCAAGATGAGCTCGCCCTTGCGTCGCAGGGCGAGGGCCGCGCCCAACAAGAGCACGACGGTGGCGGCGATGAAGGCGAGGGTCGGATCGAACAGGCCATACAGCGTCGAGCCCGACCAGACCGCCGCGAACAGCACGGCGAGGCCGATACCGGTGAGGATTTGCACGAAGCTCGGCCGGGATCGCGCCGCGGTCAGCTCGGCCAGCGCGAGGAGCACGAGGCCGACCAGACCCCCCACGGCCACACGTCCGAGGGGGCCAATCCACTCGTTGTCGACCGCATACTTGAAGAAGAACAGGGCTCCCAAGACGAAGGCGCCGGCGCCAATGCGGGTAAGCCAGGTGAGGCCCAGTTGCTCTTCGAGGGACGATGGCTCGGCGGACGCCACGGGGGGTGGGGTCGGCGCGGACGCCGCAACGGGAAGCTCTTGGGCCTCTGCAGGAGGGGGCGGCTGCGCGGCCGTTTCCAGCGCTTGTGCAGGGGCAACGGGCGGCGCGACGGCAGGCGATGCGGTCTCGCTTGTCTCGGACAAAGTGTTCGCGAGGTCAGGTGCGGCGGCCAGTTGCGGGGCCGCCGGCAGGGCAAGGGGGCCTTGCGGTGCCGCGGCCGCGGGCGAGGCGAGCTGCGCTTGGGGAGGAGCGACAAGAGGCCGTTGGGCGGCGGGCTCGGGGTAGGCAGCCGCCGTCGGTTGAGCGAGCGCCCGCGATTCGGCGTAGCGTCGTGCGGCCCGCTCCCTTGCCAGCTCGACCTCGAGGTCGAGGACACGCTTCTCCAAGGCCTGCGCCCGGCGGGACGCGGAGCCCGCCGTCAGCATCGCGATGAGCGGTCCCAACAGCACGTAGGCTGCGGTAGCGAGGCCAAAGAGCACCAGGAAGCCTTCGAACATGGCAGGCCATCAAAGCACGGGGCTCCGCGTCGGGGGGCCGTGATAACGTGCTCGCGTGAAGATTGTCGTGCTCGACGACTATCAAGATTGCGTCCGGACGCTTGCCTGCCTTTCGCGCCTTCGGGGCCACGAAGTGCGGATTTCGACGGCGATTTTGCCCGATGAGCAGGCCGCCCTGGAGGTCATCGGGGACGCCGACGCGGTCGTGCTCATTCGCGAGCGCACGAAGATCACGCGGAGCTTGCTCGATCGACTGCCCTCCTTGCGGCTCATCGCGCAGACGGGCCGGCCGGGCCCGCACATCGACGAGGGTGCCCGTCGCGATAAGGGGATTGCGATCATCGCGGGGACGGGCTCGCCGTTCGCCCCGGCCGAGCTGACATGGGCCTTGATTTTGGCGGCCCGGAGGGGCCTTGTGAGCCACGCCGTGGGCTTGCGAAATGGGCAGTGGGGAGGCCCCCTCGGCACCACGGTCCGTGGTCGCACGCTCGGCATCTTGGGCTACGGTCGCATTGGCCGCCTCGTCGCAGGCTACGGAAGGGCCTTTGGCATGCGGGTCTTGGCGTTCGGGCGCGGGGCCTCCAAGGCGCGTTGCGAGGAGGACGGCGCCGCCTGGGCGACGTCGCTCGACGCGCTGTGTGAGGAGAGCGATGTGCTCAGTGTGCATTTGCGTCTCACGCCCGAGACAAGGGGTCTCGTGACGCTGGAGCACCTGTCGCGTATGAAGACAGACAGCCTGATTGTGAATACGAGCCGCGCGGAGGTGGTAGCCCCAGGGGCCCTCTTGTCAGCCCTTCGCAGTGGTCGTCCGGGGGGCGCGGCGCTTGACGTGTTCGATCACGAGCCGGCGCTGAACGACCCGCTCGTCGCTTTGCCCAATGTGCTCGCGACTCCCCACGTGGGCTATGTGGAACGTGACGGCTACGAGGCGTACTTCGGCGAGGCCTTCGCGGGGATCACCGCGTTTTTCGAAGGAAAATCGACCCCGCGACAGTAGCCCTAGCCGACCACGGGGAACATCTCGATGACAGGCGCTTTGACGGCCGCAGAGGCGGTCATGATGTCTTGTGTGGACTGGCCCTCTCGCAACGCGACGACCCAGCGCGTCGGGCCACCACGCATCTCCACGCCCTTCTCCGAGAGCGCCAATTGCAACGCTTCGCCCTGGCTGCGCACGGTCAGCGCCACGAGCTTGGCCTCGTGCAACACGTCGCCGGGGGCGCCCGCGTAGATCAGCTCGCCGCCGCGCAGCACCAAGAGGTCGGTGGCGGCCCGCGCAAGCACGCCCTCGGGCGTGCCCGGGTCGAGCCGCGACACGCCCACGATCGCCGTGTGGTCCGCCAAGACATGGCGCAAAACGCCGTCGACGAAGCTCGCTTGTGCGCCGTCGAGGGCCGAGAGCGGCCCTTCCAGCACGAGCACCTCGGGGCGAGCGACGAGGGCTTGGGCGATGGCGAGCGCGCGACGTTCGGCGAGCACGAGGCTGTGCGTCGCGCGGGCTGCCGCCGCTGCCAGGCCCGCGCGGGTGAGCGCGTGATGGGCGAGCTCCGCGGCCGCGCGCTTGGGCAGGCCCGCGAGGCGCGCGCTCCAGGTGACATGCTCGCGCACGGTCCACGGGGGCAGCGGCGGGTCCAGCGAAGCCGCGCCCACGATCGCGCTGTGCGCGCCGTCGGCCACGCTGCGTCCAGCGATGAACATCGAGCCCGCCGCGATGCGCGCCTCCCCCAGCATCGGCCCTTCGAGGGCACGGGCCGCGGCGAGGGGCACCGAGGTGAGCAACGCGAAGAGCGCCGCGGTCTCCCCCGCGATCACCACGAGGCGCCCCGCCGCGCGGAAGGTGAGGGACGGAAAGGCGACCCCGTCGTCGACGGTGACGCGCGCAGAACTGGCTTCGAAAAGCGGGGTTTCGCTCGTATTCGTTGGAGCTGAAACGATATCGCCCGGGGCGCTCACGGCTCGGCACCGGCGTGGGCGCCGCCGAAGCTCTCGTCCTCGAACCACTCGCTGTGGGCGAGGGGCTCGCCGGGCTCGTAGATCATGAAGGGCGCCACCGCGCGCACCGCGGACTTCAAAGAGTCGGGGATCATCGCGGTTTGCGCCGACGCCGAGGGCGCCCCCGCCGCGTCCATGATGAGCCCGAGCAGCGAGTCGTTCTCTTCGGGCCACTCGACGATCGGCGCGTCGGTGGGCAGACCCCCGCGAGCCCGCGCCTCGGCCAACGCCAAGCGGATGCCGCCGAGGCTGTCCACGAGGCCGCGGGTTTGCGCTTGCGCACCGAGCCACACCTTGCCGCGCGCCACCGCGTCGACGGCCTCGGGCCGCATGTTTCGGCCCTCCGAGACGCGGCCGATGAAGAGGTCGTAGAACTGCTTCACCTTCACGCCGAGCTCGCGGCGCTCGTCGTCGGTGAACGGTCGGAAGAACGACTCGGCGTCCGCCCGCGGCGCCGAGCGGAAGCCCTCGGTGCCCACGCCAAAGCTGCCCAAAAGGCCGGAGAAATCGACCTTTCCATAGAAGATACCGATGGAGCCCGTGAGCGTCGTGCGGTTCGCAAAAATCGTTTGACCTGCAACGGACGCGTAGTAGCCGCCGCTGGCGGCGGCCGTGCCCATGGACACGATGAACGGCTTTTTCTCCGCCGTGAGGATGGCCTCGCGCAGGATCACGTCGGCCGCGAGGGACGAGCCGCCACCGGTCTCCACGCGGAAGACCACGGCCCTGACCGTCTTGTCCTCGCGGGCGCGGCGCAGCGCGTCGCCGATGGTGCGGGACCCCGCGAGCCGAATGCCCACGAACGGAAACGATTGGCTCTCCCCGTCCACCATGTCGCCCGCCAGGTAAATCACCGCAATTTTCGGCAGATTTCCGAACCTGTCGGGGGCACGCGGCGGCCTCTCGTCGTCGATCAGCTTGACCGGCTCGCCCATGACCTCTTCGAGCACGCGCGGCAGCTCGTCTTCGAACGCGAGGCCGTCGATGAGCCCCTCGGCCCGCGCTTCGCTCGCCAAAAACGGCCCCTTTGCGATGCGCTTCTTGAGGTCGTCCATGGCGATGCGCCGCCCGCCGCCCACGTCGTGCAGGAAGATCTTTTCGTACTCGTCGACGAGGCTCTGATGATCCTTCGTCGCGACGTCGCTGCCCCGTTGGTTCGTGAACTGCTCGGCCGCCAGCTTGTGGTCGCCGATGCGCACGAAATCGGCCTTGACGCCGAGCTTGTCGAGGGCCCCACCGAAGTAGAAATACCGCGATGAGAGCCCGGAAAAACGCAGGCCTCCCGCGGGGTTCATCACGGTTCTGTCGGCCTGCGAGCACACGAAGAGCGACTGGCCCTTGGCGTCTTCGAGGTGACACACGACCTTCTTACCCGCGGCGCGCAGCGCGCGGATGGCGTCGCCCAATTCTTCGCCGTGAGCCATGCTCGACGAGGGCTCGTCACGCAGGACGAACAGCACGCCGGCCGCTTCGGGGTCGTTGGCGATGGACCACAGGCGTTGCAGAAGGTGCACGTGGCCGCGCACGCCGGGCGTCGAATTGATCTCGATGCGCAGGAATTTGGCCGGCAAAACCACGCCCGGTTCGCGGAAGGCGCGGACCGCGGCGCCCGCATAAAAGCCCGTGCCCGAGCGCGTGATCGCGTCGCCGAAGATGCCCCCGCCCGACAATTGAAACGCGCCGATGTTCACGTCGAGGCCGGCCATGGCGATGAGCGCGCGATCGCCGTCCACGTCGTGGGCCGACACCTCGCCACGCAGCCGCCCCACGCGGGGCACGTCGATGCCCACCGTGGCCTTCGGCACCCACTCGTCACCCTGCGTGCGAAACGCCGTTTCGAGGCCGATTTCAAGCCCGCGACGGCCGTTGATGGGGCGCAACGTCAGGCCCCCTTCGAAGGATCGCCCGCCCTCGATGTGGCTGCGCGTTTCGGGGATGTTGAGATCGCGCGCGACGGCAGCGAACGAGAGGAACGGGAAGGGCCGCACGACAGTGCCCGCGGTGAGCGAAAAAGCGCCGTCCAAATAGGGGGTTTCGGCGGACGACCAGGCGAAGGTGAAGCCGAGGGCCGCGGCCTCTTTGGCCCGCAAAGCGAGGGACCAGCGGGTCCAGCGCAGGGGCTCGTCGAAGGGCGAAGGGGCCCCGTCCGGGGGGTCGATGAAATCCATGCGCAGGCCCGTGGCCAGCATGGAAAACGGCACCGCAGCATCGACGGCGTGACCGCGCCCGGGGTCCGTGGACGAGCCTCCCGTGCGTGCCCACGTCCAACACAGCTCCGCGCCGGGCATGAACGCCAGGGATGCCGGATTGACGAGCGTGGCGGTCGCGTCGTCGTCCGAGGCGATCGAGCGACCGGGCGCCGGCACGCCCGTGGAGAGGGGCGGCTCGGCGAGGGCGTTGCTCGTGAGCAAGAGTGAAGCCCCGAGGGCCGTGAGCACCGTTCGACGAAAAGGCTTGTTCATAGCGATGAGAGCTCACGCAGCATGGTGGCTTCGGCGTCGTAGGTTTTCTGCACTTCGCTGAGCGCGACGCGCTCGATGATGGGGCTCAGTACGCCCGCGTGAACCTCCAAGTCGCCGACGACGATCCGCGCCGTGCGCCCGTCGGAAAGGGCCTCGAGGCGATAGCTGCCGCTCGAGCGAAAGTACTTTTGCCACTCGGGCTTGGTCTCCACGCGCCACGACGAGCTGTGGTTTGCCATACGGTAGGTCCAGGTCTCGTTCCAGGTCATGGCGTCGCGTGCGATGGCGTAGTCCTTGAGAATGGCGAGGGGCGCGGCGGCCTTGAAGCGAAGCACGCGCCGCAGCTCACCGCGCTCCAGGTGATGCTCCACGACCTCCACGGACTCGAACGCCTTGCATGCAAGCGCGAGCCGAGGAGCAATCTCGGGCGAGAGCGCTGCAAGCTCGACGGCGTCGAGGGGAGCGTCGAGCTCGTGGCGAATCTCGAAACGCACGGACCCCTATTATCACTCAGCCGCGGGGCTTTCGCCCAACATCCCGCGGGCCCGCGCGATGGCCTCGATTTCGGGGCCCCTCCGCGCCAGCTCGTCGTTGTCTTTGACCGGCAGAAAGCGCGCTGCGGTGCCGTCGCGCGGGACGCGCACGAAGCGCGGCGTCAGCGCCACGGTCATCTCGCCGATGAGCCGTTCGAACTGCAAGCTCTTGCGTCCGAAGGCGGTCTTCTCGACCGCGATGTAGGTCCAGTCCATCGCCAGCTCGTCGAGCTCCTTGGCGTTCACGAGGAAGGTGTTGGTGTTGAAGACCGGCACCTGCGTGGCATCAAAGCCCACCGGGAGCCGCATTTCTTCGACGATCACCTTGCGATCGTCCCAGCGCACGGGGCCTCCGCCGCGATCGCTCCCGACTTTGTCGACGAGCTCCACCGACAGCGGCGAGCCCCCGCGGATGTGCGCGCCGAGCAGCGCCGGGTCCACCGTGGCGCCCAGGTTGTCGATGTTGGCGATCCACACGTAGCGCCCGCCGTTTTCACGAAATCGAGCCAAAAGACCGCTCTTTTTCAAGGCATCGGGCAGGTCGCCGTGACCCGTGGCGTACACGCTGGGCTCCCCCGCGTCGTCGCGAAACAGGTTGCCTTCGGCGTTGAGGCGCAGCGACACGAACTGCTCGAAGGTAGCGATCGAGCCGTCGTCGAGCCGCGCCCCGAGGGCCTCGCGGATGGGTCCCTGGGTGGGCTCGCTGGTCATCAGCCAAAGAGGCAGCGGCGCCCCCGAAAGTCCTCGAAAATGAGCGTTTTCGGCCAGGCGCAAGTCGAGAAATGTGCGCCTCGGCAAGGCGTCGACGAGGGCCTTCACGACGCCGCCCATGCGCGTCGCCATGCCCCCCGCGAGCACGCACAGCGCGAGCTCACCGCGGCGCAAGGCGTCGAGGCCGAGCGCGTACAGCTCGGCGTGCTCGGCGCTGCCGGGCACGGGCGCGTCGACGATGTCCCCCGCGCGCGGTGGCTCGACGCGGCCCGGGAGGCGGTTGACGGCGTCGCGGTCGCCGAGCGCCCGCTCGCGAAAGGCCCTGAGCTTCTGGGCGTCGAAGCCCCGCGCATCGATGCGCGCGCGCAGTGCCGAGGACAACGTGGCGAGGTCGGAGTCGAGGCTCGTGGCAGTCACAAAGCCGCAGAAACCACGGGAAACTTGCGGCCGCAATGCGCTTTTGTGCGGCGAGCGCAGCGGGCTCGCCGGGGCGCGAACGCACGAAGCTCGTCCCGAAGTTGTCCTCACGTGGAAGACTTGTTTACGATAAATCGTCCTTCCAATAAAGATAACTTGATGTAATATCATCCTTCATGGAAGGACAACAAGGCTCCGACCCATCCGCCGTTGAGACCCCATCCGATCTTTCTGTGGTGCTGGATGAGGTCATCGCGGACGCGCAATCGCGGCCGATTCCGGCGATCACCCCGCGGCTTGTGCGGGCGCCTTCGCTGCCCGGCAAGGCGGACGCCATCATCGGCATGCGCCGCTCGGGGAAGACCTCGTTTCTCTACCAAACGCTCGCCGCGCACGTCGCCCGCGGGCTGCCGCGCTCGCGCGCGCTGTACCTCAACTTCGAGGACGAGCGGCTGTTGCCGCTGAACGGTCAGCACCTCCACCTCGTGACCGACGCGCTCTATCGCGCCCACCCGGAGCTGCGCTCCGAGGAGCACTGGCTGCTCTTCGACGAGATCCAAAATGTCCCTGGTTGGGAGCGCTTCGTGCGGCGCATGCTCGACAGCCAGGGGGTCCGCGTGATGTTGACGGGCTCGTCTGCCAAGCTGCTTTCCAAAGAGATTGCGACCAGTCTCCGCGGTCGTTGTTTGAGCACCGAGCTCTTGCCCTTCAGCTTTGGAGAGGCCCTGACCCACGCCGGGCTCGAGGTCCCGAAGCGCTGGCCCGTCCCGGCCAAAACGCGCTCGCTCTTGGAGAACCGCTTCGATCGTTACCTCGTGACCGGCGGTTTCCCCGAGGTCCAACAGGTCGACGACGCGGTTCGGCCCCGCATTTTGCAGGAGTACGTGGACGTGGTGCTGTTCCGCGACGTGGTCGAGCGTCACGGGGTCTCAGCCACGGTGGCCCTGCGCCAGCTCCTTCGTCGCCTGCTGCGCTCGCCGGCGTCGGGCATCAGCGTCAACAAGCTGTACAAGGACTTTCAGTCCCAGGGCATTCAGGTCAGCAAGGACAGCCTGCATGCCTTTGTTGGCTATTTCGAAGATGCCTATTTGCTCTTCACGGTGAACATCCACGCGCGCTCGGAGCACAAGAGGGCTGTCAACCCGCGAAAATGCTACTTGGTGGATCACGGCCTCGCCCGCGCGTCCGCCTTCGTGCGCGCGGAAGACCTCGGGCACCACCTGGAAAACATCGT
Source organism: uncultured Polyangiaceae bacterium (assembly GCA_964383995.1). GTDB lineage: Bacteria > Myxococcota_A > Polyangia > Polyangiales > Polyangiaceae > CAYLJT01. The sequence goes on along the minus strand of CAYLJT010000109.1, from coordinate 1,768 downwards.
GTTCGTCGAGCTGCGTCGCCGCGGCGCGACGGTGGCCTATCACCGCACGTCCTCGGGCAAAGAGGTGGATTTTCTGGTGCTGCGCGGGGACGAGCCCACACAGCTCGTGCAGGTGTGTGCCAGTCTGTCCGACCCCGCCACACGCTCGCGCGAGCTCCTTGCCATCGAAGAAGCCGCCCAGGAGACGGGCTTGAAGCAAGCGGTGCTGGTGACCTTGCGGGAGCAAGGCGCGGTGCAGCTCAAGGGCGTCGACGTGCGCATCGAGCCCGCTTGGCGCTGGGTGCTTCAGGGGGCCTCGACGGGTGTGTAGTTTGTCTCAGACCGTTCGCCGGAAGTTCTCGCGCAGGCCCAAAAGCGTCCTCCCGTCGCGGTCTGCCAGCTTGATGAGCTGACGCTCCAACAGGGCGTAACCGAGGTCGACCTCGTGGAAATGCACGATGATGTCGCGCTCTGTCTGCGAAGGCACGGCCACGCCCGGCGTGTTGCCTTGGCGCCGTCCCGTTTCGAAGAGCGTCAGCTCCAACGACGCTGTGCTCGCGAGGTAAGACCCGAGCACCGAGCCCACGAAGCCCTCGGGGCACAGGGCCCGGCTCGTGAACCCGACATAGCTGTACGGCGTGTCCGCGTCAGCGGGGGAGACGGCTAGATAGTCGTAGACGAACGCCAGGCGAGGACCGTTGAAGGCGTCCACCTTGGCGGTCTCGAGCTGCCCGGAAAAGGCCTGGATTTCGTGGTTTTTTCCAGCAACCGTGAGCTTCGCGGCGGCGACCTCGCCGAGGGCGAAGAAGGGCCGCCAATCCATGCCTGGGAGCCAAGGTCGTTGGATCCCAAACGGCTTGGCCAGCGGATAGGCGCCCTCGGGTCGCAGGTCGAGCGGCAGATCGAAGGCGATGGACAGGATCTCTCCATGCTTGTCCGTGACCTCCCCCGCGAACCGCATGCGCGCGGGGCCGCCCGCGTTCGTAGGGTCGACCTCGAATTGGAGCGCGTCGAGATTGGCAGTTACCGCCGAGCCCGCCACGTCGCCCACCAGAAACAGCACCTCGTCCCAATCCGATTCGGGGGTGTCGAAGGGGAAGCCGGGCGCGTGTTTCCCCGCGACGATGCAGAGCGGCTCCCCCGCGCTGGTGACCCCCGAGAGCACCGCGTTGACGTAGCTCGTGTGGCGCAAGAAGCTCACGCGGGGCCCCTGCGCGGGCGTGCGGATGAGCGGCCTTTTCCGCGGTCTTTGCGTGGCTCGCGCGGGCGAAGGTACATCGGCAACGAGCCCTTCCCCGAGGCGGGCGGGAGGAGGCAGCTCGGCCCCGTGCCGATCAGGTCGCTGCGGCGTGCGAGGGTCAGGGCCTCGCGCGCCTCGTCGTGGTGGGCCGGATCCCAATACAAAAGTAGGGCCTTTTGCAGGCGCTTTTCGCGCAAGTCTTTGGCGGTGTAGACCGCCTCGCCGGTAAAAGGGTCTTTCCCCGTGTAATACATGCTGGTGGCCATGGACATCGGGGTCGGAATGAAGTCCTGGACTTGTCTCGGACGCAGGCCGTTTTTCTTGAGGTAGACCGCCAAGTCTACCATGTCGCGCAGCGAAGAGCCGGGGTGGCCCGAGATGAAATAGGGCACCAGGTATTGCTCTTTGCCCGCCTCGCGACTGGCACACTGAAACATGTCGACGAAGCGCTCGTAGCTCTCGATGCCCGGCTTCTTCATTTTGTCGAGCACGTCTTTTTTGTTGTGCTCGGGGGCCACCGACAATTGGCCCCCTGTGTGGTGCAGGGCA
>CAYLJT010000108.1:0-14333 GCA_964383995.1 uncultured Polyangiaceae bacterium | reverse complement strand
GGCCCTCGACGAATCGGTGGCCTACGCCAAAGAACGCAAGACCTTCGGCGTGCCCATCGGCCAGCACCAGCTCATCCAGTGGATGCTCGCCGAGATGGCCATCCGCGTCGAAGCGACGCGTTTGCTCTACCAAAAGGCCGCCTGGAACCTCGACCAAGGCGTGCGCGATCCGCTGGTTTCGAGCTTCGCCAAGGCCTTCGGCGCCGACGCCGCGGCGCAGACCGCGGTCGACGCCGTGCAGGTGTTCGGCGGCAACGGCTATGTGAAGGAGTACCCCGTCGAGAAGCTGATGCGCGACGCCAAGGTGCTGCAAATCTACGAAGGCACGAGCCAGATCCAACGCCTCGTGATCGCTCGCCAGCTGCTCGCCGAGTAGCGCGCCCGAGATCGTTTGACATCAAACGATATTACCTGTCCCGCGAAAAAATCCCCAACCGGCCGAGCATGCGCCCCACCTCGCGGAAGGCGTTGGCTCGGCCGAGTTGCAGCAGGTGGCCGCCGACGAAGGTGGTGAGCGGCGCCTGAAAATGCGCCGCCAGACGCTCGGCTTGCGCGATGGGCGTGATGCGATCCGCCCCGCCTGCGACGACAAGCACCCGATCCCCCGAGACGCGCAGAGGCCGGGCGAAGGGGCTGACGACGTGATGCACCGCGTCGAGGGCCGCGTGCTGCGCGCGCTGCTCCTCGGCATTGCCCACGAGCCGCCCGCCGAGCAGCGCGATGTCCGCCAGCGATGCGAGCGGGATCATCGGCACCACGAACGCCAAGCGGGGATCGAGCGTGGCGAAGAGCGAGACCGTATAGGCCCCGAGGCTCATGCCCATCACACCGATGGCCCCGGAACCGCGCTGTTCGAAGAACGAAACGAGCCCCGTGAGATCGTGGATGGCTTGGCGAAAACCCTCGTTCGAAAAGCGCGGGTCGCTTGACGGAAATCGGGGCGCGCCGCCGGGCTTGGCGCGCACGCCGTGAAAAGGCAGCGCGAAGAGCGCCACATCGACCCCCCGATCGAGCAACCAGCGCACGGGCCAAACGCGCTCTTCCACGGCGTATTGGCCGCCGCGGTAACCGTGCACGAGGATGACGGCGGGACGCGCCGGTCCATCGTGGAGGAGCGCCCGCGCGGCGGCGCGCCGGTTCTCGATCACCTCGCCGAAGCGCGGTGCAAGCTCGGCGATGTGCGGGGCCTCGACGCTCGGCCAGCGGAGATCGAAGGCGCGCACCCCGGGACCCCAGCGCGACGTCGACACATCGCGAATCTCCGGAGAAGGTGCGGGAGGAAATACAAAAAATGACTCGTGTTGCCCCTCGTACAGGCTGCGAATCGACGCGAGCGCGGCCATTCGTTGCTGGTGGCCCAGGGACTCCGCAGGCGACCGGCGCCGCGCCGCCGAGCTTCGTCCCAGCAAGAACGAACGAACGGCGAGGTCAAAACTCGCCGCGGTGCCGCCGAGGAATCGTTGAAGCACAACCTCACCGTAGCAGGCGCCGGTGCGCCCTCGGCATTGGCGCGCGACTCGGCTATGTTCAGTCCATGTCGTTTGCTCGAAATCTCCTTCCCGTAGTCGCGCTCATATCCACGGTTGGCAGCGGAATCGCCTGCGGCATCGGCAGTGACGTGGACACTGTGTTTGGCTCGACCGACAACGGGGGCAACGGAGGCGCGGGTGGCGACACCTCGGCGACCACGACCACGGACGCGACCACGTCGGCGACCGCCACCACGACGACCACGAGCAACGCCACGACGACGACCACCACCACGACCACCACGACGACCACCACCACAGCGACGACCACCACGACCACCACCGCTGCGACGACGACCACCAGCTCGGGCGGCGGCCAGGTCACCGTCTACTGCGCCGATCAACCGTGCAATGCCGGGGAAATCTGTTGCTGGAGCAAGCAGAACCCCGCGAACGATCACTGCGGTGCGGCGGGCTCGTGCGGCGCAGGCTACGCCGAGCTGTCGTGCAACGACCCAAGCGATTGCCCCGGCGAGACGTGCTGCGGTGACTTCAACGGCAACGGCTACGACGCAGTGTCGTGCAAGCCCACCTGCATGGGCGGCAACGAGATCCTCATGTGCTTCGGCGATCCGAGCGTTTGTGGACCGGGCCAACAGTGCAACAACAGCAACTACCTCGGCACCGGCTACCAGTTCTGCCAGTAGCGCCCGCGGGTCGTTGAGCGCGCCAGGCCAAGCTCCGGCCGCAAGCGCCTTGGCGTGACGGCGCGCGAGCCCTGGGCGATTCGTTTGAGCTCAAACCATTCTCGCGCTGCGCCTAAAAACCAGCGGCGTTTTGATCGCTCGGGTTGTTCTTGGGGGCCGGCGGCGCGGGCGACGGTTTGGGTGGACTGCGGTCGTAGTCCATCGGGTCTGCGTAGGCGCTCTCTTTGTCCTTGCTGCGCGACTTGGCCGCCGCCGGACGCGCGGCCGCTGCGGGCAAGGCTGCGGCCGCGGCCGCACCCCCCGCGGGCGCGTCAGCTGCCGCATCGGCACCGACGTCGGACATCGCGGCGCTGGCGCGGCTGCCGTAAGCCGCGCTCCCTTCGAGCTCGGCGTAAAGCTCGCGCGCCCGCGAGGCGTTGCCCGCCTTGCGATAGCACTCGGCGGCTTCCCACTTGGCGGTCGCCCCGTCGGTCGAGCTGCCGTAGCGCTTCGCCACGTCGTCGAGCTCCGGTGCCGCCGCCGCGCAGCCCGAGCGCTCGCGCGTGGCCCGAGCCTCCGCGAGCGCCATGGCCGCCGCATCGACCTCGGTCTTGGCGGGCTCCGCGGTGGGCGCGGCCGCCTGCGCGGCCACGGCAGCGGGCGCTTCCATCGCCGCGGTGGGCTCGGGCTCGTCGGTGGCCGGAATGCCACGTTCGCTGACGGACACCGGGACCGCCCCGCCCGATCCGGGCTTCGCGGGCAAGAGCAACAGGCTCGACCCGAGGATCACGACGAGCACCGCCGCCATCGCGAATTGGGGCCGCATCGCGTGGCTGCCCGCCCATGAAAGCACGCGCAAGAGCCGCTTGTGGAACGGTACCGGCGGCTCCGCAGCGCGAACCGCGCTCATGATGCGCTCTTCGAGATCGGGGCTCGGCTCTTCGAAGGGCAGCGTGATCGCTGCGCGGGTCGAGCGCAGCGACGTGAGCAGGGCGTTGCAGCGCGTGCAGCCCTCCGTGTGCTTGCGTGCCGCCGTGCGCGTGCCTTCGTCGCCCTCGTCGTAGAGGACGTCCATCACGTGGTTTTCGAAGGTATCGCAGTCCATGACCGTTGGCGCTCAGCGCAGGGCGCGAGCGTGCCCCTCGTAATCGGCTAAGGCCTCCTGGAGGCGTTCGAGGGCGTAGCGCATGCGGCTCTTCACCGTGTTTTCCGGCACACCGGTCATCTGCGCAATGTCTTTGAAGGGTACGTTGCCCACCTCGCGAAGCAAAAACACTTCTCGTTGTTCGGGCGGCAGGGCGTCGACGGCCGCCGCCGCCATCCGCAGCACCTCGGTCCCCATCACGACCCGGTCCACCGTCCCGCCGGGCCCCTTGTCCGGGACCCTCTCGCCGAGCGTGGGACCATCTTCGGCCGCGGCTTCGTGAGGATGATCGAGGGAGGCGTGGCGCCGATGCACCATTTTGCGCAGATGATCGACGCACAGGTTTCGCGCGATGGCGTAGAGCCACGTGGAGAAGCGCGCCTCGTGCTTGAAATCGGCGGCGTTTTGCACGACGCGCACGAAAACGTCTTGCACGAGGTCTTCGGCTACCGAGCGGACGTGGACCTGCCGCAGGATGAAATTGAAGAGCGGCCCCTGATGACGCTTCAAAAGAAGCCGAAACACCGTGTGCTCGCCCCCCTGGTAGCGAAGCATGATGGCTTCGTCGCTGAGCTCGGCGCGGGAGGGGGGGACCACGTTAGCCTTGCTCCTGCGGCCCGCTTGCGTTGCGGACGCGGGAAACGCGGCAACGGGAGAGCTTAGCGGGGGAAAGCTTAAGGCGAACGTCATGGCGTAGGGTCGCCGCTCGAAAAAGCGCGCGTGAGCCCCTCCGACGGGTCAGCCCGGTCGAAGTTCTCGCTGTGCCTTCGCCAGCAGCGGCACACGCTTGGGATCGGCGTCCGCCGGCGCACCCTCGCATCGGCGCGCACATTAGCGGATTGGCCCCAGAGAACGTAGTCTTAGGAGGTGCGGTGCCCGGATTCGGCTTCGGCCAAGACTTGGCGGCGGTTGAGCGCTAACACCTCAGGGACCGGAGCGGACCTGGGTCGTTGCATCTGCGGCAACCCCCCAACTACACTCCCGCGCGCGGCACGCCCGTACACCTCCACCTTGATTATTCGACGGATTTTAGAAGGGGTTGCGAATGTTTAGGAACAAGACGGTCGGGGCCATCGTCGCCGCCACGCTCCTTGTGGCTTTGCCGGTGCTCGCACAACCCGCCGCCGCGCCTGCCCCGGCACCTCCGACGACGGCCGCCGCGGGCAGCGCAACGCCCGTCGCCCCCGCCCCAACCGCCGCCGTGCCGGGGGCGCCGCAAGCTCCTGCAACGGCCGGCGCACCGGCCGCCGCTCCCCCCATGGACGGCTCGACCTACGCTGTGCGCCTGCGCGATTTGGAGCAGCGCATCGACGACCCGAAAGAGCAGATTCGTCGGAGCCACACGCGGCTCTCGCTGCTGAGCGACACCATCCTTTCCGGCGGCGGCGCTGGCTCCCGCGCGGTGATTCGCTTCAACAACGAGCTTTCGAGCGCGTTTCAGGTCACCCGCGCGCTGTTCGTGTTGGACGGCGCGGTGCAATACAACAAGACCGATCAGTCGGGCGCCCTCGCCGAACAGGTCGAAATCCCGATTTTCAACGGCTCCATACCGCCGGGCGATCACACGATGCAGGTGCTGATCAACCTCCAGGGCAACGGCTACGGCGTGTTCTCTTACCTCCGCGGCTTCCGCTTCGAGGTCCGTTCGAGCCATTCGTTCACGTCCGTCGAGGGCAAGACGATCGCCTTGCAAGCCATCGCGTACGAAAAGGGCGGCGTGACGACGCCCCTCGAGGAGCGCCCGGCGATTCGCTACGTCGAGAAGGTCACGGCGGGCCTCGCCGACCCCGTTCAAGCAGCCGGCCCCGTGCAACCCGCGCAGCCCGCGGCGCCCTGATTTCGATGGAGCTTTCCATGGCGCAGCGCAAACGAAGGCCCCTCTGGGGGGCGTGGCTCGGCCTCACCGCGGCGCTTTGCCTCGGCACATCGTGGGCCGCCGCCGATCCCGAGAAGAACCTCGCCGCAGCGACCCAACAGGTCAACGCCGCAGCGTCCGATCTGGGCTCGATTCAAACGGCGATTCAGAAGTCGCGCTCGGCCGAACAGGGAGCCGCGCCTCGCCTTGCCGACGCGGAGCTGTTGCTCGGCGCGAAGGACTACGACCGCGCGATCGAAGTGCTCAACGGCGTCATGGATCGCTATCCGAACGACGGATCGGCCCAAGCCGATGCGATGAACTTGCTCGGAGAGAGCTACTTTCGTGCGGATCAATACCTGTCCGCGCGACGCGTTTTCTTGGAGCTCGTCAACCGCGCATCAACGCCGGCCTTCGCGCGCCACACGCCCCACGCGCTCTCGCGTCTCGTGGACGTCGCGCTTCGCACGCGGCGCATCGAGACCCTCGACGACGTGCTCGCGGCGATGAGCCGCAGCCCGGGAGGCGGTGCGGTGATCGCGTACGCCCGCGGAAAAGCCCTGCTCGCGAAGGGCGACCTGGCCGCAGCGAAGGCCGCGCTCGGCGGCGTCGAGGCCACGAGCGACCTCGCGCACCAGGCCCGCTACCTGCTCGGCCTCGTGGCCGTGCGCGAAGCGACGCCCCCGCCTGTCGAGACAAAACCGGGGGAAGCGCCGCCCAAAACGCCCCCCAACCGCTATCTGGGCGCCATCGAACAATTTCGACAAGTCACGCAAATCCCGGCCAAAACCGCGGAAGACAAGCACGTTATCGATCTCGCCTGGCTGGCGATCGGGCGGCTCCACTACGAGGCCGAGCAATTCCCCGAGGCCGCGCAGGCCTACACGCGTGTCGATCGAAACAGCCCCGAGCTCGGCTCGATGCTCTACGAGCTTGCGTGGGTGTACGTGCGGCTCGGCGACGTCGATCGCGCGCTACGCACGCTGGAAGTGCTCACCGTCGCGGACCCGGACGGCCACAACATCGCCGACGGCTCGTTGCTCCGCGCCGACCTGATGCTGCGCGCGGGGCAGTTCGAGAAGTCGCTCAAGGTCTACGAGGGCGTGCGTGCGACCTACGATCCCGTGCGCGAGCGCGTGCAGGCCTTCCTCGGATCGACGACCGATCCCGCGGTTTACTACGACAAGCTGAGCCAAGAGACGGTAGGGACCGAGAACAACGCCTCGGCCTTGCCGGCGTTCACCGTGGATTGGGCGCGCGAAGAACAAGACGGCCCGGAGGCCTTCGCGGTGCTCGACGAGGTGCGCCTGTGCCGCGACCTCATTCGGCGCTCGAACGATCTCATCGAACGGCTCAACGCGGTGCTCAGCTCACCCAATCGGGTGCGCGCGTTTCCCGAGCTGAAGGCCGGCCAAGAGAAGGGCATGTCCTTGCTCAACCGCATCGGCCTCGCGCGCTTGGCGATCGGCCGCGCCCTCGACGAGGTCGATCCCGAGGCGTCGATCGGCGGCGAGCTGGCCATGGCGCGACAACGTCGACGAGCGCTCGAAAAGCGTCTGTCGGTGATCCCGGTGAGCGACGGCGATTTTCAGGAGCGTGAGAACCAAGCGCTGCGGCAGTGGAACACGCTCTCGCAGGCACTTCAGCGCCTCACCCTGGAGGTCGACGCGGCCCAGGCCACGATCAACGGTCTGCGCCGCATGCTGCACGAGAGCAACGACGTCGGTGTGGTGCGAAACCCCGCCGCGGTGGCCCAATTCGACCAGGAGCTTTACGCGAACGAACGCGAGCTGATGGTGCAAAAGCAACAGCTCGAAGATGTGCGACGCATGATCCGCATCGGCAAGGCACAGGTCGGCTTCGGCGATCAGCGCTTCATCGAGGACGACCAGGTGCGCCGCGAGTACCGCGACGCCATCATTCGCGAGGTGATGCTCTCGAGCCAAGGCCAGGGCGGCGCCACGTTGCAGGGCTTCGCGAACCGCGCCGTACCCGTGTTGCAGGCCGGAGACGCCGCCGATCAGCGCATCTTGGGTAGCCTCGGTGAGCTCCAAAGCGAGGTGGACCGGCAGTCGAACGGCGCACGCGAGACCGTGCTGCGCGAGACAGGCAACATGGTTCGCTACGCGATCCAGCTCGATGCCTTGGACCAGGAAGCGCGGCTGCTCGTGGGACAAGTCGCGATGCGCAACTTCGGGCTTGTCCGAGACAAACTTCGCGGCATCGTGCTGCGCTCCGACGTGGGCATCGTGGAGGAAGCCTGGGAGGTCCGCGAAGAGCAACTGACGCGTGTGCGCAGCCTCAAGAAGGAACGCGCACGGGAACAGCAGCTACTCGACGAAGAGCTGAAAGAGGTCCTCGACGACAGCGGCGAGCCGGAGGAGTCGAAGTGAGAGCACGGCGCAACGCTCGAACGATGATGGCGCGGGCCGCGGGGCTCGCGACGTGGCTCGCCCTGGTGTCTGCGGGGCACGGCGCGGCGTCTCAGCCCGCGCCAGCTGCGCCCGCGGCCACAACACCCGCGCCCGCGGCTTCCGCTGCGCCCGCTCCCGCGGCCACGCCGGCTCCCGCGGCTTCGTCCACCGCGGCGCAGAGCCGCGCGCACAAAGTACCCCCTCCCCCACCGCCCACGGCCGAGCAGCTCGCCGCGCTGGAAGAGCTGCAAAAAGAGGCCGACGCGTACGAAGCGGCCGCCAAAGACTACCGCTCCGCGATCACGCGCATCGTGCAGCACCACTACGAAGAGCGGCGTCAACGCATCCTGACCGCGCTCAACAAAGAGCTCGCCGTCGAAGAGCAAGGCCTCGTGCTCGCGCGCGACGAGGCGATCCGCAGGCTCGAAGCCTTCGTGCAACGCTACAGCGGCCCCGAGGCGCACCCCGAAAACACGCCCGATGCGATGTTTCGCCTGGCCGCGCTCTACGAAGAGCGGGCCCGCGAAAACGCCGACTCCGACGAAAATCAAGCCCGCGAGCTGCTGCCCGCGATTGCGCTCTACAAGCGGATCATCGGCGAATTTCCCGCGTATCGCGAGCGAGCAGGCGTCTTCTATTACCTCGCGCACGCGCTAAAGGACTCGAACCGCTTCGCGGAATCGCAGCAGGTATTTCGCTCGCTGATTTGCCAAAACCTCTACACCTACCCCGTGCCCACCGACCCGCGCGATCCCACGCGCGACGTCGTCGGCAAGCTGCCGCAAGACAACACGCCCGACTTCTGGACAGGCTGGGAAAACCGCCATCCGGTGCCCCTCGACCAGGTCAAGGAGCCCAAGGTGGTGGGCTACCAAAAGCCGAAGAAAGAAGCCGAGCCCGAGGTCGACGACGAGCTTCGCTACAAGAACCCCTACCCCGATTCGTGCGTGCCGATCCCGCAAGAGACGGCGCCCGGCGAAGAGCCGCGTTACCTCGCCGAGGTGTGGTGGATCATCGGCGACTACCACTTCAACGAGATCGATCGCAACGGCGGCCCCTACAACTACAACCGCGCCGAGAGCGCCTACCGCCACGCGCTGCAATTCAAGAAGCGGCCCGTCTACGGCGTCGCGATGTACAAGCTTGCTTGGACCTATTTCAAGCAGCAGCGCTACGAAACAAGCATCCGTCAGTTTATCGATCTGCTCCGCGTCACCGACCAAGAAGAGAAGGAAACAGGGGATCCGGGCGCCGATTTCCGCAACGAGGCGTACACGTACATCGCGGGCTCGCTGACCTACCTCGACTTCGCAGGCCCTCCGCAGGACCACCCGTTCATCCCCCGCAACGATGTGCTCGACACCGAGCCCGACCCGCGGATCGCCGAGCAGAAGATGCGCATCGCCATCGAGCGTGTGCAAAATCCTCAGCTCATCCCGCAAAACGAAAAATGGACGGTCGAGATTTACAAGGCGCTCTCGCAAGAGTTCCGCGATCTCAACCAGTACCGAAACACCGTCGAGGTGTCCGAGCTCCTGCTGCAAAAGTGGCCCATGCACCGCGACGCCCCGGTGGTGCAGGCGCAGATCGCCGACATCTACGACACGCTCACGGCGCAATCGCGTGAGGGCACGGCGGAGCGCGCGCTCAACTCGGCGAAGGCCCTCGAAGCGCGCACGAAGCTCGCGGCCTACGTCGGAACGACCCCGTGGGTCGAAGCCAACAAAGACGACCCCGAGGCGATTCAAGCTGCGGAGCGCCTGGTGCGTGGTGGCCTTCGGAGAGCCGCCGCCGATCACACGAACGCGGGCCGCGCCCTCGCAGAGCAGGCGGTCGCGACCAACGACAAGGAAACGCGCGACGGGCTCTTCACGCGCGCGCTCAGCGAATACCGCCTCGCGGTGCAGGGTTGGTCCGGTTATCTGAACCAAGACGAGAACTCGCCCGATGCGTACGAGAGCCGTTTTTGGCTCGCGGACGCGCATCACATGATCGTGGTGGTGACCGTCGCTCTCGATCAGTCACCAAGCCCGCAAGAGGTCATCGATGCGCGCCGCACCGCCGTCGATGTCCGAGACTCCAACGAGGACGATCGCTTCCTCGTGCCCGCGGCGCAGTTCGTGGTCGACATCGCCTACCAAGTGCTCCTCGACCGCAACAAGCTGTTCGCGCGCTCGGGCGGCTCCGAGGGCATCGAGCCCCGCGACAAGATCAAGCTCGAGACCGAGGGCGACACGACGACGGTCGTGAAGGACCCGATGCCGAAGGAGGTGCTCGACGCCGTCGCTGCCCGCGACGAGTTCGTGCAGCGCGTGCCCCCCGAAGCAGACTCCGGGAAAAACGCCGATTTATACGCGTTTCAGGCGGCGGAGTACTTCTTCAACTACGGCCAGTTCGACGGCGCAAAGAAGCGCTACGAGCCGATTTACCAAGAGCAGTGCGGCAAGACCGAGTTCGGCTACCGCGCGTGGGAGCGCCTCACGACGATGTCGAACCTCGACAACGACGTGGAGCAATCACGCAAGCTCGCCGAGGCCGCGCTGACGCGAAGCTGCGCGGTGAGCGAAGAGCAGAAGCTGAAGGAGGGCGACATCGCCCGGCCGACGATCTCGCGCGGCTATTACATCGACGCCGCAAAGGCCTTTGAAAAGGCCGAAAAGATGCCCGATGGCCCGGAGCGCGTGAAGGCGTGGCGTGAAGCCGCGGCGCTCTACCGCGTGGCCCTGGAGAAGGCACCGGCCCGCGACGAAGCGCCGGAAGCCGCGATGAACGGCGCCTATTGCTACAAGCAGGTCGGCGACTACGACCAAGCCATCGAGATGTACACGCTGTTCATCCGCGAGTACGGCAACGAAGACAACCTGGGGAAGCTCGAAAAAGGGGACCCCAGCGCGAGCCCGCCCAAGACCGCAAACCCCACGAAATACGCCGAGCGCGTGAAATATTTGAAGCAGGCCTACGACACGCTCGCGGCGGCGTACGTGCTGTTCTTCAACTACCGCGGCGCCGCCGAGACCTACGACACGATCTCGCGCAACCAACGCTTTGCGCCGGAAGATCGCCGCACTGCGGCGCGCAACGCGGTGCTCCTCTACGCCAACATCGGCGACACCGAGAAGATGCTCACCGCGCGCTCGACGTTCCTCGCGCTCAAGCCCCCCGCAGAGCAGAAGGCCGACGTCGACTTCCTCGTGGCCTCGGCCGATCTCAAGGGTTGGGACGACAACGGCCTCGACGAGGGCGCAAACCGCACGGCGCGCGTGAAGGCGATGGCGGCGATGGACGCCTACTACACCGCCAACAAGAACAACTCCGCAGCGGCGGGCTACGTCGTTCGCGCGGCCTACCACGCCGCGAAGCTGCGCCGCGCAGGCCGCGATCCGAGGGCCGCCGAGTGGTGCAAGAACACCATCGGCGCCTTCGACAAATGGAAGGTGTCCGAGGACAACGCCAAGGGCTCGGAGCAAGCCGACATGGCCGCAGAGTGCGAGTACATCGCGCTCGACGAGCGCATTCACAAAGAGTTCGACTACGACGCGGGCTTTCACCGCTACGACGGCGTGATCACGAAGATCAAGACCGCGTACGAAAAAGACCTACAAAAAGCGAACGATTTTCACGAGCAGTTGCAGCGCATCATCACCGCGTACGGCTCGATCAAGTACACGGTGGCCGCCCGCGCGCGGCAGGGCTCGCTCTACGATTCGTGTCGCACGGGCCTCTACAACGCGCGCGAGCCGGGCCTCAAGCTCTACACGCCGGCCGAGGAGCGCACGCTCAAGCTCGCCGACGAAAGCGGCCGCGACGACCTCGCGGAAAAGGCCGACGCGTTCCGTCAAAACCGCCGCGAGCAATGGCGCGCGACACGCGATCAACTGCTCGCCGACGCCGACCGCGTGATGGTGCGTCGCTACGCCGAAGCGATCCTCTTCGCGAAGGCGGGCAACGTGCGCAACGCGGCGGTGGACCTCGCAATCCAACGGCTCGCGTTCTTCACCGACATCCTCGGAAACGAAAAGCTCCGTGAGTACTCGCAGGGCGTTCAAGATCCCTCCACCAACCCGCCCCAACCCTACGAGTACCAAGACGGCATTTTCTTGCGAACCCGACCCGGCAAGTCGACGAGCCCAACGCCCGACGGCATGCCCGCGCCGCTCCCGGTGATCCCGCAATGAGCCCCCTGCGCCTTGCCCCCATTTTGGTCCTCGCGTTGTCGGCGCTCGCCTGCGAGTCCACTCCGCCTCCGCGCGGGCCGATGCAGCCCGTCGGGCCCTACACGAACGCGCCGACCGCGCCGCCGCCGGCGCCCTTCGGCATGAGCGACGCGCCGAGCTATCGACCGGAGCAGGCGCCCACCGACGCCGCACCACGCGAGGCGATGAGCGGTGCCGCCGCCGCGATCTACAACCAGGCGCTGCAAGCCTTCGCGGCGGGCGATCTCGCGCAAGCGCGCACCTTGTTCCGACAAACGGTGCAAGCCGATCCGCGCGCGTATCAAGCGTATTACTCGCTCGGCACGGTCGAAGAGCGCCTCGGCGATTCGGCCGCGAGCAGCAGCTACAAGCAGGCCTTCACGCTCGTCCCCGACTACGAGCCCGCGATCGTCTCCTACGGCCTGCTGCTCGCGCGTCGCGGCAGCCTGTCCGACGCCGATCGTTTTCTCACCGACAAACGCGGCCAAATGCCGAAATCCGCGGCGGTCGCGGGGGCCCTCGCCGAGGTCAAGTCGCTCCAGCGCAACACCGGCGACGCGCAGCGCATCGCGCAAGAGGCCCTCAAGCTCAACCCCGACTACCGCCCCGCGATGGTGACGATCGCCCGCGATCACTACCGCAACCGGCGCCTCGATCTCGCGCTCTACGCATTGCAAGCGATTTTGGACGGCTTCGAGCCGGTCGACGAAAATCCTCCGCGCGACAAAGACAACCCCGAGGCGCTGTTGCTGCGAGGCTTGATCTTGCGCGAGCAAGGGCAACGCGCCGGGGCCATGGAGCAGTTTCGAAAGGCCGTGGCGAAACGCCCGGATCTCGTCGAAGCCCGCGTGCAGCTCGGGACGATGTTGATGGAGGCCGGGAACGCGGCCGAAGCCATGCCGGTCCTCGAGGGCGCGCTCCGCTACGACAGCTCGGTGGTCGCGGCGCATCTGGCCCTCGGCGATGCCTATCGGCTGCTCGGCCGCTACGACGACGCGCGTCGCGAGCTCGACCTCGTGGTCTCCAAAGACGCGAACCTCCCCGAGCCTCACTACAACCTGGGTCTGCTTTACCTGTTCGCCCCGCCGCTCGCGGGCATGAGCCCGAAGGACCAAATCGCCGCCGCCACGCGCGAGCTCAAGCGTTTTCAAGACCTTCGTCGCAAGGGCGAGACCGACGACTCGGACGAGCTGTTGAACCGCGCTCGCCTCAAAGAGGCCGAAATCGCCGCGGCATCGACGGCCGCCGAGCCCATGCCCGCCCCAGCCCCCGAAACCCCGCCGGCCGACGCGCCCCCCGAAGGGGATGCGCCTGCCGAAGGCGGGCAGTAAGCTCACGTAGCGAGGTCCCCATGAAGCTAAGGCTCATCGTTTCTGCGACGCTAACGCTCACCGCGCTTTGTTTTTCGGCCTCCGCGCAAGAGCAAGACGCGAGCAAGCAAAAGGGCGTCATCACCCTCGCCGAAGTAAAAATCACCGGGCGCATTCAAAAGCCCATCGCGGCGGTCGACGTCAACCGCATCCAGCCGAAATTGACGCTCTCCGAGCTCCGGCAGCCCTTCTTGAGCCGCATCGAACAGGCCATCTACCAAGAACCGTTCTGAGCGCTCTCGCCAAAACTGGCGAAATTACCCTGCGTTCGCGCTGTTTCTGATGTTCCTCGCGGTCGTGCTTGGCGTGTCCCTGGTTGGCTTCGTGTTGCTGGCGGCAGGTCCGCTCGTCCGGGCCCGACGCATTCGACGCGCTTCAGCGCCCGGCCCAGGCCCACGGCTTCGAGCAATTCCCCCTGAAAAAAGGGCGTTGGCCCTGCGCGATGCCTCCCCCCGAGGCTGCGTCGAGCGGTCCCTGGCGGATGCGATCGTCGGCGCCCCCTCGGAGCAGATCGCCATCGCCGACGTCAACGACGTGCTTTCCGACCTCGATTTCGAGCTGCGCCGGGGGGAAGCCTGGCCTCGAACGGGCCTCCGCTTGTGCCTCGTGGCGGGGGTATTGGCCGCCATCGGCGCGTATTCGCTCGGCGACGCCCAGCTCGTTCCCTGGTTTTTGCTAGGTGGAGCCGTCGCGGCCGGGGCCGCCGCAGAAGTCGCGCGCCGCGGCCGGCTGCAAGCCGAAGAGCTTCGTGCCGACGTCGACCGCCTGGTTCAGACGCTCACGGCCCACTTCGCGGAGGGCCCCTCGCCCCGACGACGCCCCTTCGGTCGAGTGGACCGAAAGCGAGCCCGCGTGTAACGTTCCGCGGGAACTTTTCGCCCCGACCGGTCTCGGTCCATCGAGCCGCCGGAGCGCCCGGCGAAAGTTCTCCCGTTGCTTCGTTAGGAGCCTTCGAATGACGCAGTCGCAGATGGTGCCGCAAAATCGTCCTGGACAGATGACCGCTGTGATGCGGGCCATGCCCCAGGCGTCGGGCCCCAAGGTGTTGCGTATCGGCTTGGTTCAGGGGGGAAAGGTCATCGAAGAGCGGGTGATTAAACAGCGCACCCACGTCACGATCGGCCCCAGCGAAAAGAGCATGTTCGTCATTCCGAGCCGGCAAATCCCGCCGAGCTTTCGGTTGTTCGAGCTCGTCGGCAACG
>CAYLJT010000107.1:0-14340 GCA_964383995.1 uncultured Polyangiaceae bacterium | reverse complement strand
CGCGATGCGAAGCGCGGCCTCCGCTACGCGGGGGTCAGCGCGACGAAGCTGCTCGCCATTCCGACCCTGGTGGAGCAGTTTCACCTCTGGCAGCTCCCGACCTGGATGATGTATTTCGTGGGCGTTGCGCAGCTCCTCGGGGGCATCGGGCTCTTCATCCGCAACATCCGGCTACCGTCTTCCTTCGCCATGGCGCTCGTCATGATCGGCGCAACGGTGACCGTCGTCGCCACCGGGGAAGAGGTCGCGAACGCGCCGCTCACCGTCCTGGTCGCAGGCCTCTGCCTCGCGGTGGCCGGCCACCGCCTGAAGCAGCTTGTGCGGGAGCTGTCGGCCGAGGCCGCCCGAGCGTCGTGATCGCGAACGGCGGCGTCCTCGGTCGCTCACAGCGGAGAAGGCAAGAACAGCCGGACCGCCAGCGTGTTTCCTTCTGCGTCCACCACCTGGCCGCCCCGGGCCAGGAGCTTGGCAAAACAGGCGACGGGGCGTTTGTATTGCGCCCCGAAGGCCTCGATGTGGGGGCGGAATAGACCGGCGAAAACCGGGCTCATGTAGCCGACGGGCGCCCCTTGCACCCAGACCGCGATGGCCGTGGGGTGCCCCGCTTCGGGGACCAGCCAAGCCGCGAGCTCCCGTTTCTTTCCGGACGCGTCGACCATGGCAGCCACGTTGGCAAGGTGCCCTTGATGGGGTCCTTCGCCGACGACCTCGACCTCCTCGGTGCCCTTGAGCCACACCGCAGGCCTACCTTCGACATCGATGCCAAAGTGGGGGATGTTCGCCATGCCTCGCCTCGCGGGGCCTTTTGCACGAAGTGCCGGGGCATTGCAAGGCCCCTTTGGGCGGCGGGCTCCATGGCGCGTCCGCGCAAGGCGAGGTCTCGAAGAAGGGCCCCAGGCGATGTGCGGCCCGTCGGCGGAGCCGCGCAGGAGGTGTCCTTGGAAGTGTGCTCGAACCACGACAGGGTGTGTGTGTCAGGCAACAGGTCGGCGACAGGAAAGCGTCGCGCGCAGGTCCGTCATTGGATCGGAATTTCCTGGGCGATCGCGATTCCGGACGGCGCGGACGCGCTCGTGAGCAAGGCGCCGGCGGCCATCGTGACGGACCAACCGCCGTTCGTCGCGACGGTCGCGTTGTAAAGGCTCGTTACGAACGAGCCTTGATCGGGTGTGGGGGGCAGGTAGGCCAGCATGGACACCGGGATCGCGCCGCCCAGGTCGCTCGCTGGAAAAAAGCAGACGACGGCGTGGGCGTCGTCTGTCAAGGTGTCAGGGGTCACGACGCTCGCGCTCAGGTTCCCCGGTCCACCCACCGACCAGGTCAAGGTCAACGGTTTGGAGACGTCGATCGCAAGCGCCGCGAGGTCCGGGGCCGTAAGCTCGGCCGCGGCTGGCGCCTCGACGATCGCGCTCATCGCAGGCACATCCGCGCTGCCGGCGATGCTGAAGGTGAGCATCTGACCGGGCGTAAATATCGCGCCCGGATCGCTGAAGACGTCGTACGCGCCCTTGATGTTGTTGAAGCTTATCGAGGCGGAAAGGTCGCCGCCGGCCACGCTGACGGTCCCGGCGTCGAGCTGCGGCTCAGCAGGCAAATCGTAGTCGCAAACCACATATTCGCAGGGACCTTCGCTCGCCATGACGGTGCAGTAGGCGTCGGGCGCCGCCTGAAATGCACCGAGCAGCACCGAGGTTGGAGGTAGGTTGCGCACCGTCACCGCGCCAATCCCCGAACCTCCGGCGCCCCCTCCGCCGCCGGCACCGCCGGCACCGCCCCCGCCCAAGCCGCTGCCGCCTTCCCCGAAGCCGCCAGCGCCGCCGTCGCCCTTGCCACCTTCGCCCTGACCTCCCTTTCCCCCAGCGCCGCCGTCGCCAGCGCCGCCAGCGCCGCCAACGCCTGTGGAGGGTGCTTGTTGTACGTCGTCGCCGCAACCGCTCAACGCGGCCACGAGGATGCCTAAAGTGATGAGCGCGCCATTTCGCATGGCAACCCCTTCAGCAGGACTCGTGCCGCCCCGGGGCGTGCGAGAGCGGGGCTCCCAGCGATCCCGCCCCTGCCTTGCCACCCTGCCGGCGGTCGATTTTCGATACCCCCCCGCGGGGGTGCGATATCGTTGGCGGCATGAGAGTCCGAACAGGCTTGTGGGCCATTGCGCTTGGATCGATGCTTCTTGCAGCTTGTTCCGACGACGCCCCGGCGGCCCCCTCGGGCAGCGGCCCGGGGGGCGGCGGAGGGCAGGGTGGACAGGGTGGGGAGGCGTCCTGTACGGATCCCAACTCGCCGCCTCCCGATCCACCTGCCGACCCTTGCGAGCGTTTTCTGGCGGGCCCCGCCGGCGTCCGTGCGGTCGCGGTGGATCTGTCGGCGGCTCACCGCGCCGCGCGGTTCTTCTCCTCGGTGAGCGCCTATTCGGTGGCGGACCAGGCCCTCGTCGCCGCGCTGGAGCCCGCCGGCGCCGTGGACGCACCCGACCTCGACGCCTACGTCGCTGGGCTGGAAGGTGTCGCGTGCGTGGCGGATGCGGCGTCGACGACCTTACCTCCGGCGACCGTCGAAATGCGCGACAAAGTGGCCCTCGTGCGCCCCGGCGTCGGGCCCGTCGAGCTGCCCGCAGGGACCGCTGCGGTCATGATCGACCTCCGTGGCCTGCCCGCAGTCCCCGAGCTTGGGGCGGCCCTGGCCGCGGCGGTGGGGCCAGCCCTGGCCGTCGACGTCCCGGGCGCGCGACGCAAGGTGCGCATCCACGACGGCATGGTCGATGAGATATTCTCTTCCAGCAACGTCTACACAACCAAGCTGACGCTCACCGACGGGGCGCCCATCCTCCACACCGGCACTGTCGATCTCCCCATCGCGCTGCTTACCGATGATCGCCTCGCGCCCGACGCTGCGGAGCTCGCGGGGACCTTGCGCCTCGCGGGCAGGGCGTGGCTCGTTGGGGAAGATGTCCTCGCGGCCGTGGCCGAATCGCGTTGGTTCGGTGTCGGTAACCGAGGCGTGGCCGTGCACATCGCGGATCTGCGTTTCAACAATTCGCCGTGGCCCGACGTCATCCTCGCCGATCGGAGGATGGCCGATCCTGCTTGCTTCGCCGCCGACCTTCCCACGGCGGGGCCCCCTCCCGCGGCGGTCCTCGGCGCGGCGACGCGGCCGGACATCGAGGAGGTGGACCCCTTCCTCGACGTGCAACCGACCACGGTCACGCTCGGCTCGGCGCGCGCGGCGCTCGTCGTTGCGCACGCGGCCGCCCGCGGATTCTACCCCTACTTTCCTATCGTCGGCGACAGCATCGACGAGCGTTTGTCCGAGACATTGGGGGCCTTCGGGGAGACCACCCCCGAACGTCGCGACATCTACCAAGGTCTGCGCCGCTTCGGCAATGCCCTTGCCGACGGCCACAATTTCGTCTTCGACGCCGAGCCTCCGGGCATCGACTGCATCCCGGCCTACATCGAAGACATCAACAACGAGCCCGTCATTCGCCGCTCTGCGACGGCGGCCCTTGCCCCGGGACAGACGATCATCTCGGTCGACGGCACCCCCTTCGCAAGCTGGCTGGCTCCGGAGCTCGAACGCTCCGGCGGCGCCACCCCCGGCTACCAGTTCAATATCGCCCTCCGACAGCTCCTCTTCGGACGCTCCACCTCGGTGGACCTCGGTCTGCGTGATCCGGATGGAACAACCAGCACCGTGACGGTCGTCCCCGATGCGATCGACGTCTGCACGCCGATCCTCGTAGCGACGAGCCGCCCCGCTGGGTTTCTTGCCGACCTCGGCGCACCTTCCATTTATTACATCAACCTGGACGCGACGGTGCTGCCCGACATCAGCCAATTTCGCTCCGAGCTGACCGCCGCCGCGGGCGCCAGCGGGCTCGTGCTCGACATGCGCGGGTACCCAGGGACCGATCACTACGAGATCGCTGCGCGCATCATCCCAGAGACCTTCTCTTCGCCGATCTTTCGCGTCCCGCAGTGGACGGGGCTCGACGCGAATTCGGTTTCCGAAAGTCACTTGGATTTGGTCCCGAAGACGAGCCCTTCCTACGGCGGTCCGGTGGTCCTACTGGTCGGACACGCGACGGTGTCCGCGGCCGAGAACTTCTCCACCATGCTCGTCGACGCAGGACGCGTGACGGTGGTGGGGCGAACCAGCGCCGCGACCAACGGCAACATCACCGGTGTGCTCGTCCCGGCGGGGTTCGCCTTTACGTTCACCGGCATGGATGTGCGCCACGCAGACGCCAACGCGAGCGTCTTCCATGGCATTGGTATCGTGCCGGACGTCGATGTGCCCCTCGACGCGGCGTCTTTTGCGGCCGGAAAAGATCCCGAGCTGGAGGCCGCCATCGCCGTGCTCGGGCCTTGACATCGGCGCGGCGCCGCACGTCTACGGGCTCGGCTTCTTTTCGGCCTCTTTGGCGATGGCATCCTGCAGTGCGGTGAGGGCCTGTTCGTAGCGCTCGAGAGACGCCTTCGCGCGGGCTTCCACATCGGCGGAGAGCGTCTCGGCTTGACTGACCTCCTGATCCAACGCAGCCAAGGCTTTGTCCGCCGCTTCCAAACGCTCCTTCGCGCGGTCCTTGGCTGTTTTCGACGCCTTCGGGTCGTCGACGATGGCCTTTTGGGACTCTTTCTGCGCCTCCAGCGTGCTGCGCACCGCGGACGCGTCGGCCACCTTCGCGTCGAGCTCCAGCTTCGTCGCGGGGAGCCGAACCCGCACGACGTAGCTCAGCGCGGCAATCTGGTCGGCTTGCTCCCGAAGCTTGTCGACATTCTTCTTGCCAATGGCATCCTCATGGTCGTCGATGTAGCGCTGGGCGGGGTTGCGCTCGCGCAGCCACTCCTGCGTTTGAAGCTCGATGGCCTTGTCGAGCGATCCGCCTACCACGCCGGCGACGTCCGCACTGCATTGCTTCTGCGAAGCCGCGTAGCCCACGGCGCCGGACACCTTTCGCCGAATTTTCTCGCGCTCGTCGGCGTAAAATCGGTTGACCGTGTCGACGTCTTCCACGGCCGCCACGAAGTCCGCGCTGTTGCCTGCCGCGTCGGCCTCCTGAACGACCTTGGCCACGTGCGACCAGTCGGGGTCGGCGAGCTCGGAGGGGTAGGTCGCCATCTTGCCAGTGCCTTCCTTCACCGCGCCTTCGTCGTCGGTGAAGCGCGTACGCGTGGCCGCGAGGGCCGTGGGAAGGCGTTCCGCGTAGCTGGGGGACTCGGCGGACGACGCGTATTCGGGACCTTTGGCCGGAGAGCAGCCGGTGACGAGAGCAACACCGAGCACCAACGAGGCAACGAGTCGCTTCATGCGCGAACTGTCCCCGCCGAGAAGGCCCTTGTCAAGTGGTCTGAGCTTTCCGCACGCCCCCGTCGAGTTTGAGGTAGGGTATCCGTGATGCGCAGCGGCTCTCGCATGTGGTTTGGCTTCGTGGCGCTCGTCCTCTGCAGTTGTGGCGCGCGCACGACGCTCGACGTCGATCCGCCCTGCGTGGCAAGCTCCACGGCCGAGGTGTGCGACGGGCTTGACAACGACTGCGATGGTCAGATCGACGAGGACATCCCACTCGTGCGCTGCGGGGTAGGGGCCTGCGAGGCGGTCGTCCAGTGCGAGGGTGGAGCGATGCCGCTGTGCGTCCCGCGTGAACCGGAGCCCGAAGCGTGCAACCTCCTCGACGACAACTGCAACGGTCTGGTGGACGAAGGCTTTGGCTTTGGCCCCGTGGGCGAAGCGCTGTACGTGCGCACCGACGAGTTTGACACGGGCCCTTGCGGGAGCTGCCGTTGGGCGTGGGGCACCTCCCTCGCGCCTCGGGACGACGGCCTGGTCGCGCTCTGGAATTTGGGCCTGAGCGGCGGTGACGAGAGGCCTACCCTTTACCGAAGGCCGGTGGACAGGCTTGGCCATCCCGTGGGTCCCATCGCGCTCGACCGGGACGACTTCCTGCTCGAGCTCCAGCCGATGTTGGCGCTGCCTCCCATGCCCGCCAAGGGCCTCCCCATGGAGGCTACCTACCGCGTGGGCAGCGACGACGTGCCGGGCCTTTTGTTCGTGAGCGCTTCCGGAATGACCGAGACAACCTTGCCCATTCCTGGAGGGGGTCCGCGCGGGGTGCCACGGACCGTCTGGACGGGTGAGCGCTTCGTCACGGCCTGGGAAGAAGACGACGCCCTGCACGTCGCCGTCTTGACGGCCGACGGGGCCCTCGACCACACGGTGGACGTCGACCCCCTCGAACGCCCGGCGGCCATCACCGTCGCAGCCTTTCCAGGGCGGGTCGCCATCCTGGTGTCGCGCTACCGGGCCGACCCCGAACGCCGCGATCAGTGGCTAATTTTGCTCGATTCTCTGGGGCAGGTGGTCTCTCCGGCCCACGCCATCGACGTGGCCTACGCGTCCTGGCAGCGCCTCGTGGGCACCGACGAAGGCTGGCTGCACATTCGACCGAACGGCTTTGAAGAGCCGTCCACCCGCCAACCCCTCGACGTGGAAGGCAACCCCGTCGCACAGGCCACACCCTTCCCGGATGGCAGACATTTTCAGGACTCCGGTCTCCAGGACACCTTCGTGCCGCGCCCCGGGTTGGGCGAGATGATGGTCGCCTGGCAGGCGCCCGAGGGCGGCCTGATGCACGTCGAGGCGCTCGACGGACGAGGCGAGGTTCGTCGCGGTTGGTCGGGGCCCCTCGCGCCCGATCCCGGCCTGGATCAGGGGTTTGTCGTGACGCCCCACCTGACCTTTGTGGACGACCGTGTCCTCGTCATTTGGGGAGGTGGCGCCATCGACGGGGCCCCGAATCCGGTCTCGGTGAGGGCCTTCGGCTGCGTGTCGGACGCGCGCTGACGTCGTCGGCGTCGTCAGGGAGCGCCGCTCGGGCTGGCTTTCGGGGGTGCGTGGGCAGACGCATCGGGCTTGCTCGGCGGCTTCGCCGCGCCGCGCCGTACGACCTCGATCCGCTGCACGGCGTCCAGCTCGACCCCCGGACCCCCTTTGCGATACACGAAGAGCTTGAGCGCGCCACGACGGTTCAGCTTCAGTAGGGCGGCCACGTCGTCGCCGTGCAGATCTTTGTCCGAGACACGCTGCTCCTTTCCGCCCCCCGTGACGACAACCTCGCCGACCTCGGCGAGCTCCGCTCTGCTGAGCGACAAGCCGAGCACGTCGCGCAGCAACCAACCGCGCTTCGTTTTTTGGTCCTCGTTGCCGCGGAAGGGCCGCGTCTCTTTCAAGGTGGACAGCTTGGCGAAGTCGAGCGTCACCGGGTCCTTGCCGGGTAGGACCAGCTCCAGGTGTACCTCGGGAGGCGCCTCGTTGCGCTCTTTCGTGCGCAGCTCGATCGTGTCGACTCCCACCAGGCTCGGGCTTGGCTCCGCGAGCTTTTGCTTCATCCAACCCGGCATGTCGGGCCGCACCGCGCGGAACGCGCCGAAGCACAGGCGCCCCTCGGCGTCTCGGTAGAGGGACAGCTCGTGCTCGGGGTAAGACCGCTGGAGGTGCTCGAGCTGCACGTAGCGCTTGCCCCCCCGCGCGGTAAGCTCACGCCACGTGGCGCGCGGCCCCGCGTGGGCGCCGAGCAGCGATTCCAGCGTCGTTCGCCCTGCGATTTGCGACGCGGGGACAACGATGGCCGGCGTGTCGTCGAACTGAATGGTGACGGACGGCTGGTTGCTTGTCGCGGACACCGAGGGCGACGGCGCCCCGGAAACAGCCTCGTTGGCGCCGCCGCACGTGCACCCGGAGGACACGGCGGCGACGACGCCAGCCAGCGCGAGGGACGCGGCGAGAGCGAGCTTGCGTCCCGCCGCTACGAAGAAGGGCATAGGTCAGAAGGGGGTGACGCCGATGGCGTGGCCGTCGTCGATGTTGTTGGACGTGAAGGGGGTCACGCCGTTGGCCGGATCGCCGTCAGTGTCGAGGTAGGCGCCCGTCGTCGCGTCGAGGACGAACACGTAGTCGTTCTGTCGTTCGAACGAATAGAGCCACTTTCCATCGGGCGAAAACGCGCTCCCGCGAATCTGGAGGCCGCTGCCGTTGAAGCTAGTGGGCAGCACGTCGTCGTGCATTTGCGTCGCCGGGTCGAAGATGGAAATGCTCGTGAGCTGGGCGCTCGGGTTGTAACACCGGGTGATGTAGAGCTTGCCGTCGTTCGGGCCGAAGACCAGTGAGCCCCAACCATACCCGTTGCCACCCGCCGTCGAGCTGGAGAGGATGGTGGAGGTCTTGTAGGTGGCAAGGTCGACGACGACGATCTCGTCGACGCCGTGGTTGCTGCCCACGTAGGCCTTGGCGCCGTCGGGCGATACCGTCGTGAGGTTCGGGGTCGTCGTGACGCTTGACGCGTCGACACCTTGGACTCCCGCCGCGACGGCGTCGGTGTCGATAAGGGTCATCGTCTGGAGATCGACGATCCAGATCATTCCGGTGCCATGGATGGGCGCCACCGCGCGGGCGCCGTCGGGCGTTATCGCCAGACCGGCGGCCTTCGGGTAGTGCGCATTGCCGTCGACGACCGGAGCCGGGTCGGAGAAGAGCTTGACGCGGCCGGCCTCGGTCATCGTGGCGAGGTCGATCTTGACGAGCTCGATCTCTCGGGTCTTCGTTTCGACGGGCATGGAAATGTTGGCACCCGCGTTGTCGAACTGGTGTCCACCCGTGGTCACCGACGTATAGAGGTACTTTCCGTCGGGAGACATCACGACGTTCGACGTGAAACCGATCCCGGTGAGCCCGGTGCTGAGGTCGGTGCCAGCCACCGCGGTGAGCTTCGTCATGTCGACGGTGACCACGTAGGGCATGTTCTTGATGCCGGCGTAATACATGCGCCCATCCTCGGAGAACACGCCGTCCTTCAAGGTGCCGTTCCCGGGTTGGAAGCCCACCGTGTCGAACATCGTGGAGCCTCCAAACAAGTGGCCGCCCGCGTCCTTCGCGCCGGAGAGGTCGTGGATCAGCAGGGCAGCACGGTTGTAGTCCACGCCGGAGAAACCAGCCGGATTGCTCGCAAGGTGCAGGTCGATGACGATGGGATCGACGCTGCCCGTTCCTGTGAGCACGAAGTCACGGCTCTTGCTCGCGGCGATATCCATGGCTTCCGGGCCGTAGTAGGCCGCGACGTCGCCATTCATGTCGGTGCCGTCCGACGTCGCGGTGAGGGCCGCGTCGTTGATGGCGTCGATGACCGCCTTTTGATTGAACACGATGCGCGCGGCGTCGTTTTCGACGCCCAGGCTGAGGGTCAGACCGGTCACCGCATCGTAGGCGGCGGTTCCGGTGAGCTTGCCGTAGAGCGGTTGCTTGGTGACCGTCACGACGGGGTTCGTGGTGGGCGAGGCGATCTCGATCGTCGCGGCTTGCGGGGGGATGGGCACATCGATGCTGCCCGTAGCTGGGGCGGTGCTGTACTGACCCGCCTGGTCGACAGCCCACACGGCGTAGTAGTTCATGACGCCCGCGCCCGGGCCCTCCGCGAGATCTTGAAACGTCACTTCGGTGCCCAGGGCGATGACCTCACCGTAGCCATTGATGCTGTCCCCCGGGTTGTAGACGGTGCCGTCTTGCGGGCCGGTTGCGCCCGCGGCGGGCGCGGTAAGACTGCGCGTAAGGAGGTAGCCGTTCAGGTCGGCGTCGCTCGGCGCTTGCCACGCCACATCGACGCCGAAGGGCATGTCCACCAGCGTGGCCACAAGGCCCGATGGTGAGCCCGGGGGGTCGTCCATCGTACCTCCCGCGCCCCCCGTGTTGCTCGTGCTACCACCACCAGCTCCGCCTGTACCCGTGGTCGCGTCCGAGGTCGTTGTGGTGGTCGACGACGCGACCGTCGATGTGGACGAGCTCTCGGAGTCGCTGCAGGCGTAGAGAGCAAAACATGTCAAGGCGGTGAAGTAGGTCAGCGAGCGATTCACAAAGCCTCCAATTTTGAGGTAGCGCCGCAGCGGCTTCCGCGAGGCGAAAGCGGAGCGGAAAGGGTCGACGCGGAGCCTATCCCCTCAGGACCGTAAGGACAACCTCCAAATACGGCTCCACCGCCGAAATCGTGCAAACTTCGCCCCGATCCCGGCTATGCTGCTCCCGTGAAGAGCGCCCCTCTCCTCGTGCTTTCGCTGGGCCTCTTCGCGTGCTCGCGCGTGTCTCGGACAGAAGGACCCGAGGGCGTGGTGCAGACCGTGGAGCACGAGGGCATCCGCCTGGAGGTAAGAAGCCGCGCGGTGACCTTCGTGCGCACGGAGGGGCTCGAAGGGGCCGGGCGCGGGGTGGGGTGGGCGTCCGCCGAAACGACGTGCAGGGTGTCCTGGGTCGCCGAAGCGGAGAGCGCAGGGGCGCGCCTCGTCGTCGCGCGGGGAGACCTGCCGGGGGGCGACGATTGCGCCGCGACCGCCACGCGAACGACGCTCCCGACCTGCGCTGCCAAGGGGCGCCTAGCGCTGTACGACGGCCGCTTCCACCAGACCGTGTTCCGCCTCGATGGCAGCCTCGCTATGTCATCGCTGTGGCTCGGTGACGACGGCGAACATTGCAAAACCGCCCTCGCCGACCTCTGGGACGAAGCTACTCTTCTTGCCCACGGCAGGGTCGTTGGTGGCCTCGATCGGCTGCTCCGCGGAGGACACGCCGAGGCGACGGTCCGCGCGTTCCTCGACAACGACACGCCGGACGCGGGGACCTCCCTGGCGCGGCCGAGCGTGCTCGACAACGTCGACGAGCCGGAGGACGAAGCGCCGGACGCGCATGGACGCTTCTTGCGAGGTGTGCGCCGCGGCGCCGCGCGCACGCCCGATCTGGAGGCCGCGCTGTACGCGTTCTTGACGCCCGGCCCCCGAAAAGAGGCCTTTGATCCTGGGTGGTCCACGGACCACCTCGCACGGGCGTTGTCGGTCACACCCTCGCGCGAACGTCGCACGGCCTACCTCCTGGCCGCGATCGCGGCATGCGCGGCTCTGGCCAACGACGCACTTCGCACATCGGCCCTGCAAGAGGCCCTCGCGCAAGGGGAAGACGGCGAGCTGACCCGTCGCGCCAAGCTTGCGTGCCCGACGCTGGTTGTCTCGGACAGGCCGCTCTACCCCTGGCTGCCGGGTCGCTGAGCGCCCGGCGCTCGGCGCCTTCGCGGGCGCATCAAAAAAGACCTGGAACGGCCTTTCAAACGCGGCCTGGACGGTCTCTCCGGGCCTCTCTTGCCACCTCCACGTCGGAGAACGGCGTGCGCACGCCACGCACGAGCTGCTCATTTTCGTGACCCTTGCCAGCGATCACGATCCAGTCGTGCTCTTCGGCTCCGAGCACGGCATCCTGAATGGCCCGTCGTCGATCCAGCTCGATCACCACATCCGCGTGGTCCTCCAAACCTTGCCTTACTTCCGCAGCGATTTGGGCGGGATCCTCGTCGCGCGGGTTGTCGCTCGTCAACACCACCCGGTCGGCGAGCAGCGCGGCGGCCCCCATCAGAGGTCTCTTCTTTTGGTCGCGGTTACCGCCCGCCCCAAACACCAGACCAAGGCGTCCTCGGCACAGCTCCTTGGCCGTCGCCAGGGTGCGTGCGAGGGCATCCGGCGTGTGCGCATAGTCGACCACCACGTACGGTCGCTCGGCGACGATCTGGAAACGTCCTGCCGGGGGAGCCGCCCCCGCGATGGCAAGCGCCGCCTGGTCGGGCGGTACCCCCGCGGCCACGGCGGCGGCCAAGGCGGCGAGCGCATTTTCAGCGAACACCTGGCCTACCGCGCGGGTAGACAGCTCCGATGGGAAGGTGGCGAACGCCTCGGAGCGTGCCACTTTGAAGGACGTTCCGTAGGGCGTCAGGACCACGTCGTGGGCCCGTAGATCGAGGGGCGCCGTGGGCTGACCGCGGGTCAACAGGCCGTAGCGAGTGACATGGACCCCCGCGGGGACGACCTCTTCGAGCAGGGGCGAGGCTTCATCGCATGCATTGAGGATGGCCGCTCCGCCCTTGGGCAACTGCAAGAACAACTGGGCCTTGCTCGCCAGGTAGTGCTCCATGCTGCCGTGGGCGTCCAGGTGATCGCGGGTAAGGTTGGTGAAGACAGCGACCTGGCAGGGCCAAGCCCGCGCGAAGCCGTTGGCCAGTGCCTCGCTTGTCAGCTCGATGGCGGCGTAGCGCCCTCCCGCGTCGAGACAGCGGCGCATGGTGGCGATGAAGCCCGCGTGATCGAAGGGGACGTCTTGACGTTCGTCGTCCAGGTAGCAACCCAGGGTGGTGACCCTTGCCACCGGTCGGCCGAGCGTCGCTAGGGCCTCGGCCACCAGCGTGGTCGTGGTGGTCTTCCCATTGGTGCCGGTGACACCGACGGTCAGAAGCTGACTCGCCCAGGCGGGGGCAGGCGGGGGCGCGCGCATGGATGCCGGCGCGATTAGAAGTAGCTGAGGCTGATGACGCAGCCAAAGAGGCTGCCGCCCGACACCGGATCGCAACCACCGCCCTCGTTGGCGCAGCCGAGGACCAAGGTCCGCGCGTCTTCGGTCAGGCCGTCGATGAGGCCGTGACATTCGGCCTGCCAAGCCGCATCGTCCGGCGTGGCACCGCACAGAGGGGCAAGCGTCGCGCAGTCGTCGTCGGCGGTGGCATCGGCGCACGCCGCGTTGAGCGCGCCTTGCACGCAGGCGTCGACGTCCGGTTGCAAACACACGGTGGGATCGAGGGCATTCAGACATTCTACCGCAGCCACGGCCACCGCGGGCTTCAGGTCAGCCACGAGCGGCGTGCAGGAGTCGAAGCCCTCGCAGGCGCTCATGCAGGCGTCCGGTGTACCTTGCGAGTCGTCGCATTCGCCGCCGCCCGTGCCCCCGGAGCCACCGCCGCCGGTGGCGTCCCCGCCCGAGCCGCCCATGCCGCTCGCTGTGGTGGTGGTCGCATCGCTGCTTCCGCCCCCGCCACCGGTGTTGCCGTCATCGCCCTTGGTGGTGCAAGCGGTGCTGGCGGCGATCGCGCCCACAAGGAGCAAGAAGCGTTGTTTGTCGATGTTCATGGGTCTCCTTCAAGCTAGCCAAGGCTCCTTCGAACGCGCGGAGCGCATCGAGAATAGACCGTTTTCAGAGCAAGAGACATTTTTGTTATGAAGAGCACCTGGCCTGTGCGCGACGGGGATCGTGCTTCGCCGAGGGGTGTCACGCGCTCCCCCTTCCGTCCCGCGCCGTTTGGGTGTATCTGCGCGGCATGTTCAGCTCGTCGGCTCGCCGCTCCGTTGCCCTCACGCTTCTCGTTGCATCGGCGTCGTTTGCGAATGGCTGTGGCGACGACAGCGCGACGTCCGGCTCCTCCGCCGCGACCACGACGTCGACCGGCTCGGGTGGAAGCGGCGGCGCAGGGGGCGCAGGGGGCGGCGGCGCCGAGACCATCGAAGCCCCCGACGCCGAGTGGACCTGGGTCGACTTTCCGGAGTCCCGCTGCATGTCCGACACGCCGACGGGCATCGGCATCAACAAGGTCTCGGGCTCCGACAAGGTCCTCATCTTCCTCGAAGGCGGCAACGCCTGCTTCAACATCACGAGCTGCAGCGTCACGGCCAACAAGAACGGCTACGGCGCCTCCGAGTTCGCGGAGAGCACCTCCGATTTGGAGGGGCGTCCCTACTTCCAGAGGGCAGACGACAACCCCTTCAAAGATTACAGCTTCGTCTACGTGCCCTATTGCAGCGGTGACCTGCACGCCGGCCGTCATGCCGAAGCCGACGTAGGTGGCAAGGTCCGTAACTTCCACGGCTACGACAACATGACCGCTTTCTTGACCCGTCTAGCGCCGACCTTCCCAAGCGCCAGCCGCGTCATTCTCAGCGGAATCAGCGCGGGCGGCCTGGGCGCCACCATGAACTACGACCAGACCGCCAAAGCCTTTCCCAAAGCCGACGTCTCCTTGCTCGACGACTCGGGCCCCGGCATGTCAAAGCAGTACATCCCTGCCTGCCTGCAGAAGCATTTCCGCGACACCTGGGGCCTCGACAAGAGCCTGGGCGGCTTCTGCCCCGAGTGCTTCGAGCCCGACGGCACCTTCGTGGAGCCGCTCATCAACTACCTGGGCACAAGCTACCAAGACAGCTCGCTGGCCATCATTTCGAGCACGGCCGATCACCAAATTTCCCTGTTCTTGGCCTACGGAAACGACGACTGCGCGAACGTCACCGAGGGCTTTCCCGCCGACGGCTACGACGCCGCGCTGTACGAAGCGGGCATCTACGACCTGCGCGATCGCATCACGAAGGACTTCCCGAAGTTCTACACCTACATCCTCGACGGCAGCGACGGCAGCGACACGACACGCCACGTCTGGATCAACGACCCGGCGGGCGTCAGCAGCCATGGCGTGCTCCTCACGGACTGGCAAGCGGCCTTCGA
>CAYLJT010000106.1:0-14363 GCA_964383995.1 uncultured Polyangiaceae bacterium | reverse complement strand
GTCGCGCAAGGAGCTCGAGATCATCGAGAGAAGCCTGGACGTCGACCGCCAGTAAACCGTCGTTGAGGTAGCCCTTCCCCTGGTTCGCGGGGGAGGGCGCCTCCAGCGTCGAGGTAGGGAGCGAATCTGGGAGGCGACGTCGCCCTGACCATCGACGCGGCAAGCTATCCCTGGGGGCAGTCTACCATGGCAAGGTCCTGGGCGGAGGGAGATCGTGCGATGGATGGCCGTGTCGCCGAAGGTCTTGCCGAAGGGAAGGAGGCGCCGACCTTCCCTCTTCGAAAGCGACTCGGATTGGCCTTCGACGCGACCGCGAAAATAGGCGGAAGCGGCGAGAGCTAGAAGAGCATCACATCCTTGCTCGCGCCGTCGGCGCCCGCGTTGTCTTTCGTGTTCGAATTGCCTCCGGGTCCGCCGAGCCCGGCACTGCCGGGTGTCAGGAGGGTTCCACCGGCTTGCTCCGGCGCGGCTCCAACATGCGCAATGGCCGCGGAAGGTCCACCGAGCCCGCCACCACCGGGACCGCCGTTGCCGCCCTTGCCGCCCTTTCCACCGTCGCAGCCGGGGTTTGACCCGCCTGCGGGGTTTCCCCCCACGCCGCCGAGGCCGCCGAGGGCGCCTGGCTGAAAATCTCCGCCCGTACCACCGACGCCTCCGTTGGCGCTGACGAGCGTGCAACCCGTGAGCGTTACGGCGGCGTTGATCGACGCAAGCGCGAAGCTAGCTCCGCCTGGACCCGCACCTTCGCCGGGCTGCCCGCCGCAACCGCCAGCGCCGCCAGCGCCGCCGCTTGCGCCCGCTCCCAGCCCTGGACAGATGTTGCCGCCCTTGGCGCCGCCGCCGCCGCCGCCTCCCTGACCTACCGCTCCCGGCATGCCTGCGGTTCCACTTGTGCCTTGATAGCCGGCCGAGGTGAGCGAACCAGACGTCATGGCGCCTTCGCCCGGCGTGCCCTCCAGGCCCGCGGCGCCGGTTTGCGCACCTCCGTTGACACCGTCGACCGAACAGTCCCAACCCGCCAAGGTCTCCCCTTTGCCGCCTGCGCCCTTGTTCGCGACCGTCGGCAATCCATCGCCCCCGTTTCCGCCGTTAACGTTGTTTCCATTTCCGCCTGCGGCTCCAACGGAAATCTGTCCGCCGCCGCAGTCGTTTGTACCCTGTCCTCCTCCAAGGATCGGTTCTGCCACCGAACAGGCGTTCTTTCCTCCGTTGCCCTGTAGTGGCTGCATTGGAGCCACGCTCGGAGCATCCATCCCGTCCACACCCGCCGCTCCGTTGGCCGCGGTCATCGCGCATCGTACGAAATCTGCCGTCGCGCTATCCACGAGCACCGCGATGCTCGACCCCCCCGGCATTGTCGCGTCGGCCGCCGTAAACGACACGTCGTTGACCACCAGCCCGTCCGCGGTGTCCTTCACGGTCAGCGCGATGGTGTCCGGTGGCGCTTCTACCATGGTCTTCTTGTCCGCCAGGAGGCCCCAGTCGCTTGAGCAGTCCAAGCCGCCGTAGATGGTTATTCCCTCGGCGACGGTCAGCGCCTCCTCAAACATCTCTGCGCAGGCGTACACGCGGTTCTTCTTTTCGCCGGCACGGTCTATCGCTTCCTGAAGGCTCGCGATGGGCGTGTTCTTGTCTCCCATCGCGCCGCTCACGCCCTCGGTCCGCACAAACATGCCACAGTCATCGCCCACGACGCCTTGGGAAGGATCACACTGGTCGCTTCCGCCGCCTCCCCCTCCGCCGTCACCGCCAGCGCCAGCGTCGCCGCCCTGACCTCCGCCCCCACCGGTGGACGAGGACGTGGCGCTGTCGGCGGGGGTGCAGTTCAAGTTCTTCTCGCAGTCACCTGCCAAATCTTGACATCCGCCGACGGTGGCTGCGCTCAAGGCAGCGACGAGCGTCGTTGAGACAGCGAGGAACAACCATGAGCTCGAAGTGTGAAGGCCGCGCATAACTTTTCGTCCTGCCGAAGTTTGTTCGTGGTCGCGGGTTAAAAGGCGCCGGTTACCCAGATCGCGGCGCCCTCGGTTGTTACGGTCGGGGCAACTTGGGCCCGCGGGCTCTCCTCATCGGAGGTGAGCATCCAATACAGCGCGGTTCCTGCCAGGACCGCGCCGCCGGTGATCAACAACGGAACCGCGACGTTTGCGTAGTCGTCGCTCGATGCATAGTTGTCAGACATTTCTCCGCAGCTCGACGGCGCCGTTGGGCGCGCGCAGACGGAAAGGTCTTGCGTCCCGATCGAATCGCGGATGGCGTCGCCATCGCTCTCGGCGCTGCCCGCAAGGACGAATGTCACGACGCCTCCGGCGAGCAGCGCCGTTCCGACTGCCGCGCCTCCCCAAATCAGCTCCGTTCTTGGGAAGGTATCCTGCCCATCGGTCCCTTGGACGGGAGGTGTCGCCACAGGCCCCCCCGGCTTGGGTCCGCTCGCGACGCCCGACTCTTTTTCGAGCGTCAAGGTCACTTCGATTTGTTGACCCTTGGCGACGTCGACCGGCTTTTCCGCTTTCTTGTAGCCCGCGAGCTGAGCGCTCACCACCTGTCTTCCAGGTGCCACCGGGATCCCCTCAGTGCGCGTCTTGCCGTCGACCACCAGGCCTCCGATTGACACCTCCGCGTTCGGCGGTTCGACCTTGATCCGCACCAGACCAAGCTCCGCGAGCGCCCGCTCCAGGTGTTTTTGCACCCAATCCAGATCCTTCTTGGGAAGACCTGCCTTCTCCCCTTCCGCCTTGGCGAAGCGCAGGTGCGTGGCGCCGTCGGCGTAGTTTCCTAGCTCCACCTCGACCCGGCCCAAGTGCGCCGCGATTTGGTAGTGCTGGTTCAAGGCCCACGCGGCGCGCAGGCTCGCGTAGGCATCGGCGAACTTGCTTTGGTTCATCGCCTGGGTGCCTTCGGTGTAAAGCTCCCGCGCCTTGTCCGTCATCGTGGCCACGGGCTCGGCGGCGTTGGCCTCCGCGGGCAGGTTGCCCAGGGTCAGGAGCAAAGGCAAAACGCGCAATAGGAAGGTAGGTAGTCGCTTCATGGTTCGTCGGGCTTCGCTCAAAATACGGGCGGTCCCAAGCCGTCTTCGGGTGGACGGGTGAGTGTGGGCTTCCCCGTTGCGGGCGCAGCGGGCTTGCGCGTCGTGGTGGATGCGGCGGGGGGCGTCGGCGGTGATGATGTCTCGGACACGCTCGGTGCTGTCCCAGACATCGTCGGGGCGACCGTCACTTCGGGAGGTGGAGGTGGCGCCGCAACGGTAGGCGGTGTGGCCGGAGCATTAGGGGTTACAGCGCTTGGCGGGGAAGGGTTTGGGGAGGGAGCGTCGCTGCCCTTCAAGAGCACGACCACAATGGCCAGAAGGCCCAGGAGTAGCACCGATCCGAGCCATAACCACCGCGTGCGCGGCGGCAAATACGCGGCTTGATCGGGGACGTACGGAGGCTCCTCCGGCTCGGAAGCGGGGAGATTGTAAGATGGGAGGAGCTCCCTCGGTGGGGCGGGCGTGCTGCTCGGGTCTTCGGACCAGCGGCTTCCAACGCTTTTGCGGCTGGTGGTGGTCTCGTCGGCGTCGTTCATCGCGCCGCGGACCTTCTCGTGTGCGCTCTGCTTCTGCGCGACCTCTGCCTCCACGAGCCTCTTCGGTGGCTCGGGCTTGGGCCCCACGGGGTTTGCCTCCCAGGCGGAAACGGCTTCCCAATAGGCCTTGGCCTCGGCTCGCAGCTCGGGATCATACGGTACAGCGCCGGTCATGACGCCGGACGGCCGCGGGCCCCGCGACACCGGTTGCGGTGCTGCGTTGGGGCTGCTTGGCTCGTTCCGCTCTTGGCTCATCCCTGGCTCCTCGCGTCAATCTATCGGCGTTTGCTCTCCCGGCAATCCGAATTATCCGATGTCTCCCCACGGTCTCGGCGGCTCCGTGACGCCCTCGGCGGCCATCAATTCTCGCAGGCGCCGCAGGGTGGCCGAAAGAAAGCGCTGACAGCTTGCGAGAGGCATGCCCATTTGCCGGGCCACCTCCCGCACCGACGTGTCGTCCCAAGCAAATAGCGTTACGATACGCCGCTCCTTGGGCAGGAGCTTCTGCATGACCTTCTCGATGGCCTCCCGAGCTCGAGCGTTGTCCATGCGGGCTGCTGCGGGGGCGTCGAGCACGTTGTCGACCGAGGCGACGTACCGCATGGCCATGGCTCCCGCGAGCGAGGCGACATAGTTGTTGAGGTGGTCCTCGGGGGCAGCCTCCGGATCTTCCCACGCACGTGTGTGCTGCGCCGTGGCGAGCTCGGCGCCGGCGCGCTCGATGGCGAGGCGTGGCCGGGAGACGGCGGCTGCCTCTTTCGCGATGGCGTCGAGGACGGCGCCCCGCACCCGAAAGCGGCAGAAGCCACGGAAGCTGTCATTGCGGTTGGGGTCGAAGGTGAGCGCCGCCTCGACCAGACCTCGCTCCGCCTCGGCCTCGAGATCCACCACCTGGGACGCCCAGCGATATTTGTTCGCCGCGCGTTGCGCCTCCTCGGCGGCCACCGCTCGGCCGCGGACCACGAGGCGCTGCTGCTCGGGGCTCAACGAACCGCTCATCGGGCGCCCTTCTTGTCTTTGAAAACAATGGGGAAGACGCCGTCCTTCACGCGCTCACCGCTCTGGAGCGGCGCGGCCTTGGGGCGTGCCCGCTCGACCAACTGACGTGCAAACGCGTCGTCGCGCATGACCTCGGTGATGGATTCGCGCATCGCTTGCAGAGCTTCGGCGGGCAAGATCCCCACAAATGGAGCGAGCGCGTCCTCGATCCGATCGGCCAAAAAAGGGTCGTCTTGAGTGTCGTTGTCGAGTCGTTGGTCGTCGTCGGCGGCCATGGGATCTCCATCAAAACGGGTCGGGAGGAACGATCGGCTTTGGCTTTGCCGATGCGGTCGGCACGGGCTTTTTCGCGGGCTTCGCGCTCGGCTTTGGCGGCGGCGGGGGAGGCAGGGGAGGGGGAGGCAGGGGAGGGGGAGTCGGGGGAGCGGCGGGTGTTTCGGGCTGCGTCGATGGCGCGGTGGGGACCGCGGGTGCCTCGGGGGCCGCAGACGAGGACGAAATGGCGCGTTCGGGGGCCATGGGAGGGGTATCGGGCAGCAGGGTGAAAACGACCCACCCGAGAGCGCATCCGATGAACATAAAAGCGACGGCGATGGCTCCGATGGTTGCGTGCGGCACCTTGGCGCCGCGTTGCGCCTTCTCGGGCTCCCCAGTCCCTTCGGTCCGCGGCGACTTTTTCTCGGCGGCCCGCCCGCGGGACACTTGCGTAGCGACGTCCCGCTGGGATGGCTGGCCCGCCGGGTCGTGGCGACGCTTGGAGCGACCCTGCAGGGCCCGCGCGGCGGCTTGCTGAACCTCGGGGTAAGGTGCGTCCAGACGGGCAGCGATGGCATCGACGGCGGCCGGGGCCTCGCTCGTGGCAAGGAGCTCGATGCCTTGCAGCATGGCGTCTCTCCGAGCAACCTCCTGCGGGCCAAGAGGCTTGGTGGAAGATGAGAGCGGCAGCGTCCCCAGCGCGCCGCCGCCCACCGCAGCCATCCGCATGGTCCTCATGGCGGCGTGCGCGGGCACGGGCTTTCTGGGCACGCGGCCGGCGTCCGGCCCCTCGGGCAGACGGACGACGACGCTGCGCGACGCCATCGCCGGCGTCGTCGTGGCTTCGGGGACCAGCGTGGGGGGCACGACCATGCGGCGCCGACCCGGCCCGAGCACGTCCAAGCTTTGCGGGGACGAAAATCTGCCTTCGGCGATGTCTTGTCGGTATTGCACCTCGGCCTTGCGCAACGCGGCGGCGAACACCTTCGCGTTGGGATAGCGGTCCTCTTGGCGTTTCATGAGGGCGCGCTCTACGACCTCGGTCACGTAGGCCGGCACCTCGGGGCGCTCTTCGCGAATGGGCGGTGGGAATTGAAATACGTGGGCGGCGCCGAGCTCTTGTAGAGGAAGTAGCGTGCCAATATCGCCGTTGGCGGCCCACATATGCCGGCCCCGAAGCATCTCGTCGAGCACGACGCCCAGGGCGTACACGTCGCTCGCCAAGGTGGCTGGATCGCCCCACACCTGCTCCGGAGACATGTATGCTATAGTACCAAAGCGCCTCCCCGGGACGGTGCCTTCGAGGCCCGTTTCTTCGACCTTGGCGGCCCCGAAGTCGAGCACCTTCACTTGCTTTTGGGCCGTGATCATCACGTTTTCGGGCTTCATGTCTCGGTGAATGATGCCGAGCTCATGGACGGCGGCGATGCCGTCTGCGATTTCCACCATCAGGTAGAGCGCCAGCGCCACGGGCAAGGGGGCCTCGTTTGCGAGGAAGGAGCGCAGCGTGCGCCCACGAACGAGCTCGAGCGCCATCCACACCCGGCCGTCGGCGAGGATGCCCGCGTGGTGCACTTCAACAATGTTGGGATGACGCACGCGACAGAGAGCCACGACCTCTTTTCGCGCCAGCGTGTCGGCGTGCTCGCGCATGCCATTGCGGAATTTCGTGAGCAGAATCTTGAGGGCCACAGGCCGTTGGGTCAGAGCGTGGTAGGCTCGCCACACCTCGCCCATCCCGCCTTCACCAAGCTGTTCGGTCAGCCGAAACCCCTCGATTTCGTCCCCCACTCGAAGCTTTTGGCGCTTGAACGTGTTTGCTTGGGACATCCGCAGCGACTCTCAGCGCACCGCGAGCGCGATCACCACCGTGGCGATCATCACAACCGAGAGTACCACAGCGATGAGCAACACAGGCCACCAATTCCTTGGTGGCGGGCTTCGAACTGGCATGTTGGGCTGAGCGACGGGCGGGGGCCAAGGCGTCGTGGGGGCGGCGATTGGCGCGCTCTGCGCGCTAGGAGCGGGCATGAAAGGCAGAAGAGCGTGCCTCGGTGGAGGCCCCTCTTCGACCGATGGTGTTGGTGGTGCGTCCAAGGGCTCGGTACGCAGGGGCGAGCCGGCTCCCAGGCCGAGCGCTCCCCGCAGTGCTTCGATCAAAGCGTTTGCGCTCGGAAAGCGGTCCTCGGGCTGCTTCGCCATCGCCTTCAAGATGACGGCTTCGAGCGGCTTCGGAAGGTCTTTTCGATAGAACGATGGAGCGGTCGGTGTCACGCCGACGTGGGCGCGAAGGATGTTTTGGGCCCCTTGGAGGTGGTCGAAAGGGCCGCACCCAGCAACCATCGAATAGAGCAAGAGGCCCATGGCATAGATGTCCGTGCGCGCGTCGACGGCCTTGGCCAGGGCCTGTTCGGGCGAGATGAAGCGCGGACTGCCGATCACGGTGC
Organism: uncultured Polyangiaceae bacterium; assembly: GCA_964383995.1. GTDB lineage: Bacteria > Myxococcota_A > Polyangia > Polyangiales > Polyangiaceae > CAYLJT01. The sequence goes on along the minus strand of CAYLJT010000106.1, from coordinate 7,098 downwards.
CGACTTCGGTGCATGGCACGGTGAAGGTGGAGGATGGCAGTTGAGAGAGCACCTTCGCCACACCGAAGTCCAGAATCTTGACCTCGCGCCGGCTGGGTCGTTGGGCCAAGAAGATGTTTCCAGGCTTGATGTCTCGGTGAATGATGCCCGCGGCGTGGGCCACGGCGAGGCCGGACAGGATATCCATCGCGATGCCGACGGCCTCGTTCAAGGGCAAGGGGCCACGGATCTGGAGCTCTTCTTGGAGGGTTCGCCCCGCGAGGGCCTCCATTGCATAGTAGGGTTGTCCCGAGGGAGTTACGCCCAGGTCGTGCACCTTGACGAGGGTTGGATGCTCGAGCTGAGACAGCGTCCGGGCCTCGGCTCGGAAGCGCGCGGCCAATGCGGAGTCGGCGAGGTTCGCGTGGAGCAGCTTGATGGCGACGGGCTTGCCCAGCACGCGGTGCTCGGCCAAAACGACGGTCCCCATTCCGCCCCTACCGAGGTGCCGCAGGAAGCGGTAGCGGGTGCCCTCCAGGGACAGCTCCTCCGGAGAGGCTGCGCTGGAGGTCTGGGCGGTGGAAGAAGGGGACATTTCCCGTGGCTCCGGCGGGCCGGACTCCTTTGGGCTTGGGTATCGGACGATAGGTGGCGGGCGACCCACGCTGAATCAAAAAAAACTTACTTGGGGGCGGCCCCCTTCGAGCGCAAAAGCTCCTCCACGAGCCGCGAGCCCTCCGGGCTGGCGAGCAGAGCCGTGGCGAGCGTCTGTCGGAACGCTTCGAGCTCGGCGGCGGTCATGAGGTCGGCGTAGCCCGAGGCCACCTCCTCGATGATTTCGTCGACGGCGTCGATGCCCGTGAGGTGAGGGTCGGCTTCCTGGCTCATGCGCTTTCTTACCCCGCGCGACGCTCCTTACTCACCACCACCTCCACCCCCACAACCACCGTCGAGCTCGGGATAGCCCGTCCAGGTGCCCTCCGCGAGCTTGTCGCAGTCTTCCAGGTGGATGCCTGAGCATTTCTCGTAGTCAGCTAGGCAATCGTAGCTGTCTTTGTTCGCCCCGCAGCGGCACCCGAGGCAGAGGTCGCTCTCCGGATCGGAGATGCACTCGTTCAAGCAATGATCCCTGGCGCACACGACCGTGTCCGAGACACATGAGGCACAGGGGCTCGACAGCGCGCCTGCCGTCTCCAGGACGATGCAGTCGGTCGTGCAACCCCCGGCGTCTTCTTGCAGCAAGCACTGAATGCCACAACTACTGGCGATCTTGGTGACGCTGCGGTTGCCTGGACAATAGGCAGCTTCGCGGGCTGCCATGTCGGAGGGGTTCTCGCAGGCGCCCGGGCCTTCGTCCGCCGGCGCCGCGCTCGTCTCGTCGTCGCAGCCCGGAGCCGCCGCGAGGATCGTGAGGGGCCCGGCGGAGAGCGCCGCGACGAGGGCCCAAGAGGGGACGCAGGCGGGGCGCTTCTTCATGGAAGGTCATCGTGCCGAAGCGCGTCGGTTTGCGCAACAACAAGCGTGTGGACCGAGCGCGCGCGGGCCTTCAAGAGGGCTTCTGTGCAGGCGGCGAGCGTCGAGCCCGTCGTGGCGACGTCGTCCACCAGTAGCACCCTTTGGCCTTCAATGGCCTTGTGTCGACGGACCACAATGGCACCTTGCACGTTGGACAAGCGCTCTTTGCGCTTCAAGAGCGCTTGTTGTGTGGTGGGTCGACTGCGACGCAGGGCCAGCGGTTCGAAGCGCGCGGGCACGTCTTTCAACAGGGCTTTGGCGATGAGCGATGATTGGTTGAAGCCCCTTTCGGCGAGCCTGGCCGGATGGAGCGGCACGGGCACGATCACGTCGAAGGGGCCCGACCCCGGCGGGAGCGCCCTTCGCGCGAGCTCGCCCAGCGGGGCCGCGAGGTAGGCGCGCCCGTCGAACTTGAAGCGGCGAATCGCCGCGGCCACGGCGTCTTCGTAGTAGGCAAAGGCGTAGTTTGCGCTTCCTTCACCGAGCATCGGTGTGACCGTGGCGGCGCACGGGGCACAGAAGACCGCCTCGCGGCGGAGCAAGGCGTCGCAAGCCGCACAACGGGGTGGCGCGACGAGGTCCCGGAAGCGGGACAGGAGAAGGCGAAGGAGGGACGCGAGGTGGCTGAGAAAGGTCGTCATGCAGGGCTATCGACCCGTGGCGCGGCGAGTTGCGCCCACCTCGGCAAAAAAATGGCCCCTTGGGGTCGCTCCGCGGTTACGATCGGCGCGTTTCCGCGTGCTCCGCGGTGAAAATCGAAGGTGAATCGAGTGGGCCCGGACGAGTGGCGTTGGTCGGACGAACAGGGTGTCCAACGCCTCGTGCGTACCGATGAGCTGCGTTCGGCCCTCGCCAGCAAGGTGCTGCCCGCATCGACGCCGGTTTGGCGGCAGGGGATGGCCGAGTGGTTGCCGGCCGACCAGGTCGCGGAGCTGCGGGCGGCGGTTTCGGGTGTCGCGCCCGAGGTCAAGCCCCAGCCCCGGCGCACCCTGGCGGGGGTCGCCGCGCCCAAGCCCGCGCCTCGCCCGGGCCTGCCTTCACCGCGTAATCCGTTCGAATCGCCCCAACGCTCGGTGACGTTGCCTTCACCGCATGGCCCCGCCGGGCGCCCCGCGCCGCGCGAAAAGAGCGCGCCCGCCGCGGCTCGCAAAGAAGAAACGTCGACGCTGATTTTGGAGGAAGCCCAGGGGGACCTCGAAGAAGTGAGCGCCGTTTTGGATGCGTCCGACATGCGTCCCGTCGCGCCACCCCAGCCGAGGCATCACGCCCACACGATTCGCGCGGCCCCACCGCCAGCCGGCGCGCTGCCCTCTTTCGGCTTGGTCGAGCAAGGCCAGACGCCCGAGCCCACGGCCGACCTGGCTCCCGCGTTTCCCCGCCCGGCGCCTCTGCCGCAAGAGTCCACGATGGTGATGGCCTTGCCCAGCGCTGCGCCGCCGCCACCGGCCGAGCCTGCGCCGCAGCCCGCGATTTCATACGCGCCACCCCCGCAAGCGGCGGCCGAGCCTGCGCCCGCGCCGATGGACCCAGGCCCGCCCGCGGCTCCGGCCTCGATGCCCTACGGCATGACGCCCCAACCCCCGTCGTACTCGATGCGACCGTCGATGCGTCCGGGACAGCGGGTGGAAGATCCGCTGCTCATTCCCCTCGCTTCCCTGCTTGGCGTGGGCGGTTTCATCGTGGCGTCCGTCGTCGTGGCGTTCTTCTTCGGGCGCTTCTCGGCCGATGCGTCGCCCGTGACCCTCGCGCGGCCGGGCATCGCCCGCGCCATCGACGCCGCGAGCCGCGCCATGCCCGTCGCGCCCAAGCCCTGTTGGGTGGTCAAGCAGCCCGTTCGTTGGGCTGGGGAAGCCTCGAAGAGCATTCCGTTTGAGCTCCTAGCAACTCCCACCAACAGTGTCGCGCTGGGTTACGCGCGCGACTCCGAGCGGGCTGCTGGCATCGAGGTGTCTCCGACATCGGGCGAGGTCGTCGAGCGGTTTTCCCGGGCCATGAAGGGCGCGACCATCGATCGCGTCTCGCCGTTGGCGAGCGATCCCCTCGACTTCTTCGTCAGCACCGTGCAAGGCGGTGACATCGCTCGCTCGTATGTCGCCGTGCCGGCAAAACAAGGATTTTTGGTGTCGATCGACCGCACCTCGGTGGGCGTCACGGACGCCGTCGAGGTCGAGCCCGTGAGCGCGTGGAGCCTGGAAGGGGAGGGCGATCCGTCCGCCGCGCGCGTCGAGATCGTCGGGGAAAAAGGCTTCGCAGTGACGCTGCGTCGGGGCGGCTCGGTGTTTGGCGGTTGGCTCGGCCCCGACAAGAAACCCGTGGGAAACCTCGTGAAGATCGAGGGCTCCGGGGGCGCGGTAGGTAAGCCTGTGCCGGGCTCGAATGGGCGCGAAGTGGCCGTGGTGTTCGCCGATCGGCCCGAAGGCGAGGCCTGGCAAATTCGTCTGGCCCACGGGCCCGCGGGGGCGATCCCAACGAGCACAACGGTGATGGCGCTGCCCTCCGGAGGGCCCGGCGGGGACGCATTTGCGCCTGGAATTGCCGGACTTCCGGATGGCCGCTGGATGCTCGTGTGGACCGAAGGTCGACCCGGGAGCCGCGCCGTGCGCGCACAAACGCTCGCCGCAGACTTCTCCGCCGTGGGCGATCCGATAGCGCTCTCGCCCCCCGCGGGGAGCTTCGGTCAGGGTGTGCTCGGCGTCGCGATGCCCTATGTTGCGGCGGTGTTTTTGTCGAAGGGCGAAGAGAGCTTCGAGCTATGGGGGTCGCTCCTCCGATGCCAATGACTTGGGTCTGGTTCCGTCGTCTCGCGCCGATCGTAGCGCTCGCGCTCGCGTCTCCTGCGTGCAGCGTCTACGTCACGCACATCGATCACGGGCAAAGCTACGCCTCGGGAAACGGGGAGTTCGACGAGTTTTTCGAGGCGACGCACGGCATGAAGGAGCGCCTCGATGCGGCGCGCGATGAGCGCGAGGCGGTGCTGCAGAGCTTTGCGTCGAGCCTCGGCGCGTCCGCCGACGCGGGCTACGGCGACGCCATCCTCGCCCTCGGAAGCCGCGCAAAGAAGCTCAGCGAGACGGGCATTTTGCTGCACTTCGTGCTCACGCCCGAGCCCAAGGTGCTCGTGGCGGGGGGCGAGCTCGAGGACAAAAAAATGCTCGAATCCGCGGAGAAAGCCGCGGTCTCTGCGATCAAGCTGTTCGCGTCGGGGGCCGAGCTCGCGGCGGAGGTGCGGGGTTTGGAGGCCAAGCGCGAGGCCCTGTCGGGCCGCACCGCGGAGGCCTTTCCGGACGCCGACAAACGGCAAGAGGTCGCCATGGAGCTGTCCGCCGCGGAGAAGGAGCTCGTGGTGCTCCGCGAGCGTGCCGAGCGCGAGTCGGGCGGTGCGGCGGCGTTCGTGCTCGCGATGGCGCGGGCCCTGGAGACCGGCGCGGCCTTGGCTCCGCCCGAGCCTCCGAAGAAGAAACCGCGCACCGGGGGCGGTCCCCCGGCCACGAAACCCAAGCCCAAACCCAGCGGCGACGACTTCGAGCCCTAATCGACATGACCGTGCGTTGTCTCTCCTTCGGCGTCTCCACAGGCCTTGCTCTGCTCCTCGCGTCCTCCATCGCGGGAGCCCAAACGCCGGCTGAAAGCCCGTCGCTGCAGCTCGGCGCTTGGCGTTTTCGTCCCCTCATCGAGGTGCGTATTCGCGCGGCCTACCGCACGCATCCGGTGGACCTCGGCGGCGTGACGCCGACGCACACGGCGCTGCTCGCCGAAGAAACCGATGGGCAACTGCCGTCCTCGCGCACCACCGACGACGTCGATACCAACTCCACGTTGGAGGAGCGCGCGCGCCTCGGGCTCGCCGTCATGCGAGGCCCGGTTTTGGCTCAATTTACGCTGCAAGACACGCGCGAGCTCGGCACGACGGACGCCGACCGCCTCACGCCGATAGGTCGGCCTGCGCTGCCGTCGCTCGCTCCTTTCGAGGCCTACGCAGAGATTCACGGCGATGGCGTGCGCGCGACGTATTTGCGTCTCGGACGGCAACGCGTGGTGTGGGGAGACGGTCGTTTGCTCGGCGAGAGCGACTTCGCAGCGAGCCCGCGCTCGCTCGACGCGGTGCGGTTTTTTACGGCGTTTGGCGATCTCGATCTGGAAGTGCTGGGGGTCATGCTCGCGCCTCCGGGCAAGGAGGTCGTGGCGACGGAGACGGACGAAGCGACCCCCGACGCGCCGCCCAAAACGCGCTTCGGTCAGGGCTCGACCCTCGCGGGGGTCAAGCTCGGCTACCACGTGGCTCCGCTGTTTTTCCCGGAGATTTCCGCGATCGGACGCTTCGTTCGCGACCCCGTTCCATCGTGGCTCGCGCCGAGCGACGTCATCGCGTTCGATGCGCGGGTAAGCGGCGATTACCGTGGTGTGAGCTATTCGGCCGAGGGCGTGTACGAGCTAGGGCGCGTGTCCGCGCCCGGGCAAAATCGCGATTTGCGCGCCTACGCCGGGGCCGGCCGCCTGGCCTGGGAGACGTCGCTTCCCTGGCACCTCACGTTTGGCGCGCAGGGCGCCTACGCAACCGGTGAGAGCGGCGCGCTCGAGCCAAGCGACGTGCAGCGCCGCTTCGATCCGTTGCTCCCCGAAGAGCACGACCTTCACGGCATGCTCGACTTATGCGGCTGGTCGAACATCATCGAAGCGGGCGGCGGTATTTCGGCGCGTCCCTCGGAAGATCTCACGGCGAAGCTCGATTACCGCCTCGCGATGTTGGCCAAGCCGCGCGGTCGCTGGTCCTCGGCGTCCCTGGCTCCGATCGGCAAAGACGTCGACAACACGGCGCGCTTGCTCGGCCACGAGGTGGATCTTTTGCTCTCGTACACGCGCTGGGACGCGGTGACGTTCGACGCGGGTTACGGCCTGTTTTTGTTTGGTGATGGAGCGAAGGCGGCGCTCACCGCGTCGTTTCGGGGAGCGCCGTCGATGCAGCACGGGGCCTTCTTTCAGACCACCGTTTCGGTGCCCTGATCAGGCGCTGGGGGCGGGCTTGGGCGCGCCGAAGATGCTCACCTGGCGGCGCTTGTCGCGGGCCTGGCGCTCTCGATCGGCGTAGGTCGGGATGACGACGCGCGTGCGCTCGGGCAGCTCGCGTCCAGCGACGATGGCGTTGACCTCTTCGGCGTCGAGGGTCTCGCGCTCGAGCAGCGCGTTGGCCAACGTGTCGAGGATTTGCCGGTTTTCGTCGAGCAATTTGCGCGCGCGCGTGTGCCCTTCGATGACGAACTTGCGCACCTCGTCGTCGATTTGGTTGGCCACCGTTTCGGAGTAGTTGCGCCGTTGGCTCGTGAAATCGCGGCCCAAGAACACGCTCTCTTCGTCGGCCGCATAGGAGATCGGGCCGATGATGTCGCTCATACCGAACTCGGTGACCATGCGGCGCGCGAGGTTCGAGGCCTGTTTGATGTCGTTTCCGGCGCCGGTCGTGAATTGACCGAAGACAATCTCTTCGGCGACGCGGCCGCCCATCAGCACCGCGAGGCGCGCCATCGCGAACTCGCGCGACATCGACAGACGGTCTTCTTTCGGGAGCTGCTGCGTGAGACCGAGGGCCGGGCCGCGTGGGATGATCGT